>JADGAW010000116.1 GCA_015231815.1 Nitrospinota bacterium | reverse complement strand
TTTAAAGAATGTTGAAGAAAAAGAACTACAAATGGAACTGGCGAAACAAAGAAAAGATTTTTCAATACTTGAGGATAAATATAACCGGGTAGTTGGTCCGGCACGGTCAAATTTTGGAAAGCTTGTTGTTACCGTTCGTTTTTATAAGGAAGAGGGAAAGATATTAATTTTATTTAAAGATATTGATGCGGAAAATTTCATTCAGGTAAGTAATGAGGAAATGCATAAAAAGCTTAAGGCTCTTTCTGAAAAACACAAGGAAAACCTCTATGTAAAAGTAAGTATTCTTTCCAACAGTAACCTCTCTTATAACGAGGCATGGAAACTCACTCAGGAAGTTCTTTCCAAATATGACTATTACTATCGGGAAAATAATCAGAAAGAAAGCAAATGAAATAAGAGTATTTCTTTAAAGCAGTTTATAGTAAGCAGACCTTAGCATATTTTAAAACAATATCTTAGCTGGAAAGTTATTCTCTTGCTGAGGAACAGTTTCTCATCCTAAGCCTTCTGAACCTATAGGCTCTACATCCTTCAACAACGTAAAAGCCTATAGGTTCAATCTTCCCAATATTTGAGGTTAAGCAGTTCGACGATGCTTGCTAAAACGAGGTCGAGCTACTTTGTGTCCTGAATGACCAGCATGCTCCTGACGAGGTATTGTAATCATTCTTCTGCCTCTGGACCTTGGTGCTTCAGGCTTAATTGATTTATCTACTTCAAAGCCAGGAATAGTGGATTTTGGAATTTCAGCCTTTAACATTCTCTCAATATCCCGAAGCTGTTTAAGTTCGTCTATGGAAACCAGAGAGACAGCTTCCCCTTCACAACCAGCTCTGGCAGTTCTTCCAATTCTATGAACATAATCTTCCGGAACATAGGGGAGGTCGAAATTTACTACATGGGGGAGTTGCTCTATATCAAGTCCACGGGCTGCTATATCGGTTGCTACAAGAATTTGTACCCGCCACTTTTTAAAATCCTCCAATGCTCTCGTTCTTGCTGCCTGAGTTTTGTTACCATGAATTGCGACAGTTTTAATACCTTTATGTTTTAACTGTTTTGTGAGCTTATCTGCTCCATGTTTGGTTCGGGTAAAGACCAATGCCTGCTCCCATTTCTCTGTTTTTATAAGATGAAGAAGAAGTTCAGCTTTTCTCTTTTGGTCAACCAAGTGTATTCTTTGCTCAACCCGATCGGCAGTGGTATTTTGTTGGGCAACCTGCACCTTTGCCGGATTTATGAGCAGAGAATCGGTAAGCCGTTTAATATCGGTAGAAAATGTTGCGGAAAAGAGAAGGTTTTGTCGTTCTTTTGGAAGTAAATTAATGATTTTTCTAATATCCCTGATAAAGCCCATGTCTAACATACGGTCTGCTTCGTCAAGAATAAAGGTTTCAACCTTAGAGAAGTTCACTGCTTTTTGATTATAGAGGTCCAGTAAGCGACCTGGAGTTGCTACTAGAATGTCAACCCCTTTTCTTAACCGGGAGATTTGAGAACCTGCCTTAACACCACCAAAAATAACCGTGGATGTAAGGGGTAGATATTTTCCGTAGGTTTTAACACTGTTTTCAATTTGTGCTGCAAGTTCACGGGTTGGGGTTAGTATAAGTGCACGAATAGGTTTTTTTCTTTCATCTTGAGGATGTTCACTTAACCGTTGTAAGAGGGGCAGGGTAAAACCAGCGGTTTTTCCTGTTCCCGTTTGTGCTCCGGCAAGGAGGTCTCTTCCGGCAAGAACAAAAGGTATTGCTTCCCGTTGAATAGGGGTTGGTTCGCTGTATCCTGTTTCTGATATAGAGCGAAGGATTTCGGGCATAAGACCCAGTGAGGTAAATGACATAAAGCTTGTTCTCCTAAAACGGCCTATCCAAATATTAATGAATTGGATCAGTCTAGGCGGAGTAAATAAAAAGGTGTTGCTATACTTCGTGGAGTTGCCAAAAGGGAAAAACCAAGGAAGGGTACGCAGACTGAAGTGCGTAATGGACAAGTATTATATCACCCTTTACTCTTTTGTGATTCTTTATGGTTTTTTCTGAAAAATTGAGATAAAAACCCATTCACTTTTGAGACCATTGATGGACAAGCTTTGAACGGATTTTCAACTGAACAGCGACTTCAACAAGAGCTGAAGGTGCTGTTCAGTTGACCTCGGAAGAAACGGCTGCCTCAAAGCCGTTTCTGAGAATGAGTTCAGAGCTTGTCCCATCAATTATCAGATTCTATCTCTATTTTTCAGCTTTTTGGATATTGAGAGGGATTATAAATGCGGTTAGTATTGGAATACGTTTACGACTAAACTCCTCCAAAACGATGTGAGTTTAACTGTTTAAGAAGCTCTTCTGGAGAAGTTGTTGGTTCTTTACAACTGTTCCCTGAACAGAGATACGCAGTTGTTTGGTTGTTCACCATTTCCCTGTTTTGAAAAATATCACCTGTTTTATTCTCTTCCCCATCTTTAATGAATAGAATGGAGTAGGGAGCATATGCCTCGTTGATTTTTTCGATAAAACCATTGAGTTCGTGGTCTTCTTTTTTTCCGACAAGAACAATAGTGGTGGCAGGGGAGAGGTAGGCATCCAAGGTGGAAAGTAACCGACCGTATCCGCAGGGATATTTTTCCAATCCTTCCTGAATATTGCTGAAAATTCCTTTAAGCATCTTTTCATACTGCTCTTCACCAGTAATATTAAAGAGTAAATATAAAACTTCGGCAGTGAGGGAATTACCACTGGGTACAGCATTGTCGGTGAAATCTTTTCTTCGGGCAATCAGTTTTTCATGGTTTTTTCCCGTTTGAAAGAATCCTCCATGTTCTTCATCAAGAAATTCTTCTTTTAAAACAGCAAAAAGGTTTAATGATTGGTTGAGGTACTCTTCTTTTCCTGTTGTTTTATATAAGGTGAGCAAGGCAACAATACATGAGGCGTAGTCTTCAAGGCAGCCGTAGTTGTATGCTTTCTGATCCTTGTAGCACCGAAAAAGCATGTTTTTCTTATCAAGAAGGTTGTTAAGGATGAACCGGGCACTTTCTTCTGCAGCTTCAATAATTTCTTTGTTCTTTAATGCAGCTCCGCATTTGGCAAGAGAAGATATTAATAATCCGTTCCATTCAACGATGATTTTCTCATCTTTAAAAGGATGAACTCTTTTCTTTCTTTCATGAAAAAGTTTGTCAAGGGTTTTATCCAGAAGTTTTTCAAGTTCTTTTGGCTCCATTGAGAACATTTCTGCTGTTTCTTCCATTGACTGAACGATATTGAGAATATTTTTGCCTTCGAAATTTCCTTCCTCAGTTACATCGAGGATGAATGCAACAATTTCTGCATCCTCTTTTCCCAGAACCGCAATAATTTCATCCTTTGTCCAGAGAAAAAATTTGCCTTCAACTCCTTCACTGTCTGCATCCTGCGTAGAGAAAAAACCTCCGGCTGAACTTTTCATCTCCCGAAGAAGGTAGTTAATCGTTTGCCCCACCACTTTTTTATAGAAAGGTTTTCCGGTAATTTGCCATGCATGAAGGTAGGTTGTCAGGAGCTGGGCATTATCGTACAGCATTTTCTCAAAGTGCGGAACCAACCATTCAGCATCGACACTATAGCGGTGAAAACCTCCGCCGACTTGATCGTATATTCCACCTTCTGCCATCTTTTGCAAGCTTTTTTCAACAATATTCAACAAATCTGAATCTCCTGAAGCTTTGTATCTTTTTAAGAGAAAATCAAGCAACATTGGCTGGGGAAATTTCGGAGCATTACCAAAGCCTCCGTTATATTCATCAAAGTAACCTTTTAATTCTTTCTCTGCATTTTCGATCTGTTTTATTGAGAGCAGAGAAGCTTTTCCTTCATGAGAAGCTGTTGTATATATTCCTTTGGTCAGTTTATCGGTTTGCTCAATCAGCTCATCTGTTTTTGAATGATAGAAAAGAGCAATCTTTTGTAAAACAACCTTAAAGGCAGGAAGATTATGACGGGGAGTAGGGGGGAAATAGGTTCCTCCAAAAAAAGGTTTTGCCTCTGGAGTAAGAAAAACCGACATTGGCCAGCCACCTGACCCGGTAAGGTTTATAACTGCCTCCATATAGATTGCATCAAGGTCTGGTCGTTCCTCGCGGTCAACTTTTATATTAATATAGTACTTATTCATAACTTCCGCTGTCTCTTCATCCTCAAAGCTTTCTTTTTCCATCACATGACACCAATGGCAGGCACTATACCCAATGCTGAGAAAAACAGGCTTATCTTCCTCTTGAGCTTTCTTAAAGGCCTCCTCAGACCAGGGGTACCACTCAACAGGGTTCATTGCATGTTGAAGAAGATAAGGGGATGCCTCATGAATTAAGGCGTTGGGCTTTTTTACCATGGTTATGCTCTTAACTGTTTTTAAACGGTTGTAATAATATTTTTGACAACTTCAACTCCTCTGGATTTCTAAAAAGTTCCAGTCCAATGGTCATGTCTGTATGACCTTTTTCAGGATGTTCCTTATAGGTCCCGAATAATTTGTCCCAGACAGAGATGAAAAAACCAAAGTTACTATCGGTTTCCTCAGGAATTACCGAGTGATGAACTCGGTGCATATCAGGAGTAACAAACAAAGACCTAATTATTTTATCAGCAACCGCAGGGAGTTTTATATTTCCATGGTTAAACATTGCTGAAGCGTTGAGAATGACTTCAAAGAGAATTACCGCTATAACGGGTACTCCAAGGATAAATACAGTTAGAATTTTAATTGCCATGGAAAGAATTATTTCAATGGGGTGAAAGCGGGTTCCCGTCGTAACATCATAGTCAAGGTCAGAATGATGCATTCGGTGCAATCTCCAGAGCAAAGGAATTTTATGAACAATGATATGTTGCAGATAAATAACAAAATCCAGAAGAACAACGGAAAAAATGACGGTGAAGAGTTGGGGAAGGTGAGTGAGGTTAAAAAGCCCCCAGCCCTTTTGTTGGGCAATAGCAGCAGCACCAGTTGCAACAAAGGGAAAGATGATTTTAACCGCTGCAGAATCAATAACAACGATAAGAATATTACTGAACCATCGTTGATATTTTGAAAAGTTCAAAGGTCTTCTGGGAAAAACAGCTTCAGAAGATGCGACAAGAAGAAATACCGTAATAAAACACGAAACCCGAAGAAGAGTTTCGTGTTCAAGAATAAATTCGTTCATGGAGGTATGGAAACATGTACCAGCTTCATATGAAGCAGAAACCTAAAAGGAAAAGAGAGAATATAAAGAGGGTAAAATTCCTTATTTACTCATTTTAATCTTAAAGCGTTTTTTTGCTTTCTGCCATTTTCTATTGAGTGCCCATTGAGTAATCCCCAGCAGTTCACTGGCTTTTTTCTTATTGTATTTTGTTATTACCATTGCCTGATACACATATTTGAGGACGACATCATCAATACTGATACCACTTTCAGGAATATCGGCTATATGAATTTTACTGGAAATATTTCCTTCTTTTGTTTTACACAGTTTATCTTCTACCTTTTCCTGCTTAAAAAGCTCTATAAGGTCAAGATCATCAACCAACAGACATTCATTCTTACTCAACAGAACAGCCTTTCCTATAGCATTTTTAAGCTCCATGACGTTACCCGGCCAAGGGTACGTATTTATGAGTTGAATTGCTTCAAGGCTTAAATCAGTGGGAATTGTTTTTTTAAATTCTGCCTTGTTAACCTCCAGAAAAGCCCTTGCAAGTGGTGTTATTTCATTTTTTCTTTTTCTTAAGGGAGGAAGTAGTATCTGGTTTTTAAGAAAGAGCTTAAAAAGCTTTTTGTATGTTGATTTTCTTCTCAGGAGTTCATTTGGCGTGCAGGATGAGATAAGTATTACCCGGGTATTAAAGGAGCGGGGCAGTACGCCTCTAATCGTATCAAAGGTTTTGTGCATGATTGCGTTATATAGCTTTTTCTGAACCCTTTCTGTCATGAACTCAGCATCCCTTATAACTAAAGTTCCTCCTTCAGAACGTTCCATACAACCCCTTAGTCTGACATTTTTGTTCATACTTGCGTCACGACCAAAAAGTTCACAGTCAAGTTCCTTTCTTCGAAACTTATAACAATCAAGAGATATAAAGGGTAATTTTCTGATATTGGATTTG
The DNA here is from genome assembly GCA_015231815.1 of Nitrospinota bacterium. Classification (GTDB taxonomy): domain Bacteria; phylum Nitrospinota_A; class JADGAW01; order JADGAW01; family JADGAW01; genus JADGAW01. The sequence continues at coordinate 768 of JADGAW010000116.1, read as the reverse complement.
TAATGAATATATTTTGCCAGAGTTTCTCTTCCGGTTCCCTCTTCTCCAGATATAAAAATCGGAAGGTTATTTTCCTCATAGATTTTATCTGCTTCCCGGTAAATTTCTTTTATTCTCTTTGAATAAAGAAAGGGGGTAGAAACACCAACTGTTTCCAGAGCAACCTTTTGCATTTCCTGTTCTTTTCTGGTAACAGTACCATACTCTTCGACAAATTTATTATAGACACCTTTTACATGCTTATTAAAAAGGCTTAATTTAATATTCTTATATACTCTTTTAATAATAGTGTTAAGAATATCAGGCTCACTGGGCTTTCTAATATAGTCGAATGCACCCATTTCAAGAGCTTTTTTCTCGTACTCTTTGGTTTCCTCAGAAGATATTTTTCCCGTCATTAAAACAACAAACACCTTCTTGCCATATTTTTCCTTAATGCGTCTCAGGAGTTCAAAACCATCACATTTATTCATAACCACATCTGAGATGACCAGATCAAATGACTTCATTCCCATTTTATTAAATGCAGCATTTCCCTCAGTTGAATAATCAACTTCATGACCTTCTTCAGATAAATAAGAAACAATCATTCTTCTTAAGTACGATTCGTCTTCAACTACTAATATTTTCATAATGTACCTCTTTGATAATAGGTTCTCTGAGATTGTAAAAGAAGTTATGTGTGTAAAAGTTACTATCCTAAATGATTCATGCAAAAAAAACAAGAAATATTAATTCTTTTAAAAAAATTGCAATTTTACAGAGTGA
>JADGAW010000115.1 GCA_015231815.1 Nitrospinota bacterium | reverse complement strand
CCGGGAATGTATATTGAAGCCCCTGGGTGGGTTGGACGTGTTCTTCATTCATGTAACCCAAACTCGATTGTTGATATGCGTTACAACAGTTTTACCGCTCGTCGGAATATCAAGAGAGGTGAGTTTGTGACAATGGATTATGATACAACGGAAGATGAGCTTTTCCGACCTTTCGAATGTCACTGTAATGCCGTTAACTGTAGAGGATTTATTCAGGGTCGAAATAGTCAGTTGAGCTTGTTGGCATCTTAACCAAACAGAGAAATAACCTTGATGCGGGTATAATAGCCCGCTTTAAGGCAGTTTTTTCAGAACTGACATATCAAAGTAACCCCTTCCAATAGTATGGATTTCATTATTTCAATTCTTCTGAACAATCCTCTTCTCCTTTTATTTATTGTCGTAGCGGTTGGTTACCCCATCGGTCGGATGAAGGTCTTTGGTTGTAGTCTTGGTTTGGCAGCAGTGCTTTTTTCCGGACTTGCCTTTGGATCGCTTCATCCAGAGATGAAACTACCGGGAATTATCTATATTTTCGGATTGGTTTTATTTGTTTATTCCATTGGATTAAGCAGTGGAACCTCCTTTTTTACCGCATTACGAAAAGATGGTATGCGGGACAACCTTTTTGCCCTTATTATTCTTGCTCTCGCCTTTGGCCTGACGTTAATTATGGCATGGTCTGTAGCTACAGAGCCCCTAACAACAGCGGGTATGTTTGCCGGAAGTCTCACAAATACTCCGGCTCTTGCAGCAATCTTGGAAACAGTGAAGACCTACGCACCCGAAAACCTTATGGAAACCCTCGCAACCGAGCCGGTTGTTGCTTATTCCATTGCCTATCCCATGGGGGTTATGGGAATTATGCTGGCAATCGTACTTGCCCATAAAATGTTTCACATCGAATATAAGAATGAGGCAAAAAAGCTTAAGGGCTTTGGTTCTGATGAGGAAATTCAAACTCGCTCGATTTTAATAACAAAGGAAGAGATAGGAAAAAGTTCGATTTCTCAACTCATTAAGAATAATGGATGGAACATTCTTTTTGGCAGGTTGAAAAGAGCAGGGCATTCAACTATTCTGACGGGAAATACCACCTTAGAGGTTGGGGATATTGTTACGGCTATTGGAACAGAGGAAGAGCTGAATAAAATTACCCCGTTTTTTGGTATGGTGAGTCAGGAACATATAGAACGGGATAAAAATGAACTGCAAATACGCAGGATTTTTGTCTCAAATCCTGAAATAAGCGGTATGCGTTTAAAGGATTTAAAAATTACCGCACGTTTTGGTGCAACGGTTACCCGCTTAAGACGTGGAGACATGGATATTCTTGTAAATGGTAAGACTCTTCTTGAACCGGGGGACCGGGTAAGGGTGATTGCACCTTACGATGTGATGGAGAAGGTTTCCAGGTTTCTGGGTGATTCCTACCGGGCAGTGAGTGAACTGGATATCCTGACTTTCAGTCTTGGACTGGTTTTAGGTTTACTTATTGGGCTCATTCCCATTCCTGTGTCCGGCGATATTACCTTAAAGCTTGGCGTCGCTGGTGGCCCCCTTGTTTCTGGCTTGATTTTAGGATATTTCTCCCGTTCTGGAAATATGGTTTGGAATGTTCCCTATAGTGTAAATATGACTCTCAGACAGCTTGGGCTTGTTCTTTTTCTTGCTGGTGTTGGTACAAAGGCGGGTTACAGTTTTTCCCATACGTTGTTTCAGGGAGACGGTTATTTGATTTTTATTGCAGGCTCGGTAATTACCTTTATTTCTGCTTTTGTTGCTCTGGTTATCGGGCATAAAGTTTTTGGTATTAATTTTTGTATTCTGACCGGGATGGTTGCCGGACTTCACACCCAGCCTGCGGTTTTGGGCTTTGCTCTTGAACAGGCGAAAAATGACCTGCCAAATGTTGGTTATTCAACCGTCTATCCAACTGCAACCATCGTGAAGATATTACTTGCCCAGATTATCATCACTCCTTACCTTTTATCGTTGTCCTGACACTTATCTCATGGGGGCAGGGATAGCTTTTTTAATTCGTTAGGGAAGTGAGTTAAGTAAGATTCCATAAAAAAACTTTGATGTTTTGCTCGAATGTGCATAATGAAGAAGCTTTATTAAAAAATTGCAGGAAAACCTATTAACTTTTTTTAGAGGAGATTTATATGAAATTTCAGGTATTGTATCCAGGAGCTTTTGCATCCCTTGAAGTAAACCTCTCTAATGGTGAGTCCATTAAAGCAGAATCTGGTGCGATGGTTACCATGAGCGAAACAGTAGATGTTGATTCGCAAATGGAGGGTGGATTGTTTGGTGGTTTGAAAAGAAAACTATTAACTGGTGAAAGTCTTTTTTTACAAACCCTGAAAGCAGAACGGGGAGACGGGAAGGTTGTTCTTGCTCCATCGTTTCCAGGTGACCTTACCGTTTTGGAACTTCATGGAACAAAAGAATATATTATTCAAAAAAGTGGTTTTCTTGCTGCTGAAGATAGTGTGAGTATTGATACTAAGATGCAAAATCTCGCAAAGGGATTTTTTTCCGGTGAAGGGTTTTTTATTATGAAAGCAAGCGGAACTGGAAACGTTGCAGTAAGCTGTTACGGAGCTGTTCATAAAGAGGTGCTTTCGGCTGGACAAACCTTAATTGTTGATAATGGACACCTTGTTGCATGGGATGGTGAAATGGATTACAAAATTGAAAAAGCTTCCAAGGGGCTTGTTTCGAGTTTTACCAGTGGGGAAGGTCTTGTTTGTCGGTTTACTGGTCCTGGTGACATTTATATTCAAACCAGAAACCCCGGAGCATTTGGAAGCTGGGTCTATGGACTCATGCCTCATCCTTCAGGGACTGATTAAAAGAGAACACCTTAACCCAAGTTCGACAAGCAAAAAGGGCTTTTTTCTTATAAAACAATGATTTACATCAATTACGCCATTGATTTTCGGCACTACATTTTTTCTTCATCTAAATTGCTTAAACGAACGTGTACAGTGCTATCTTATCAAGAGATGTTGTAAAGGATAATTTATATGGTTCGTTTTTCGGCACTACAGTTACTTTTGAAAAATAAAATCCCTTAAAAAACAAATGTTTGCATCAACATAGACTTGATATCTTGCCATTTACAGACATTATCCTTAGTTTGCTTGTCGAACTTGGGTTAATGGGGGTTTTACTTGATACTTCAGTTTGGATAGATTATTTTAAAGGGGGAATTCAAACATTATCAGTTGATTATCTTATCGACAACAACCAAATAGTAACAAATGAACTTATTCTTGCTGAGTTGTTGCCCTATATCGAAGTTAATAAAGAAAGAAAACTGGCAACTTTATTAAAGTCAATCAAAACCTTTAAAATAAAAATTGATTGGGACGAGATTATCAGGTTCCAGGTAGTATGTCTTCAAAATGGTCTAAACAAAATTGGTATCCCGGATTTGATCATTGTACAAAACGCTCTACAAAACAACCTGACGATCTACTCTCTTGATAAGCATTTCCCTTTAATATGTGAGTCAATACCTTTTAACATTTACGAGACTTCATCCTTATAACAGACCATTATAGGGAAAAGGCGTCGCCGAGGTAGGATTTTCGTGCTTTTTCGCTGTTCATAATCTCATCCGAGTTTCCTTCTTCAATGATTTGTCCTTCGTTCAGAATGTAAGCCCGGTCAATAACCTTTAATGTCTCTCGAACATTATGGTCGGTTATAAGAACTCCAATCCCCTGATCTTTAAGGTGGGAAATAATTTTTTGTATTTCCACAACAGCAATAGGGTCGATTCCGGAAAAGGGTTCATCAAGGAGAATAAAATGCGGTGCTGTAGCCAAAACCCGTGCTATTTCAACTCTTCTTCTTTCCCCACCGGAAAGAGAGTAGCCCTTGCTGTTGCAAATGTGCTTGATATGAAACTCTTCCAGCAAAAGCTCAAGCCTTTCCTTTCTATCACTTTTTGAGAGCTTCATTGTTTGAAGAACAGCCATAAGGTTGTCATGAACTGTGAGGTTTCTAAAAATAGAGGCTTCTTGTGGAAGGTATCCAATGCCCATTCGAGCTCTTTGGTACATCGGGAACTGGGTGATTTCATTTTCTCCGAAAAAGACGTGCCCCTCCTCAGGCCTTTCGAGTCCGACAATCATATAAAATGTAGTGGTTTTTCCAGCTCCGTTTGGTCCCAGTAAACCAACGACTTCCCCTTCATGGACATTCACGCTCACACGGTCAACTACACAGCGACCTTTATATGCTTTAACAAGATATTCCGATTTCAGTTCAATCATTTCATTTCTTTGGGGTAGAAAATAACGTTGACCTGTTTCTTTTTTGATTGTTTTACGACGACCTTATCTTCATCAATAAAGAAAATCATTTCATTTCCTACAATAACATTTTTTCCTTCCCATGACCGAGGGTTACCTGTCAGCACGATTTTTTTCTCTTTTTCATAATAGACAGCTTTTTCACCCGTTGCATATTTTTCATTCATATTGACTTTAACATTTCCTCTGGCAACAATTAAGTCAATTCCTTTTCCACTGTCATCCCGTTTAATTTCAATCCTGTCTGAATTGATGACCATATCATCTCTTGTTGCTTTTACATTTCCAACAAAGGTAATGAGTTTGGATTTATTGTCTGATATAAGCCTGTCAGAAGTAATATTAATGGGGATATTTTCATTTTCTTCAGCATAGGTCGTTTGACCTAAAAAACTCAAACAGATGATGGAAAAAAGTATCGTTTTTTTTAACATTGTTACTATGCGCTTTTTTGATTTAAAACAGGAGTATGCATTATACCGAGTAAACCATCAATTGACAGGTCTTCATCAATCAAAGGCCAGTGAATTCCATAGCCTGATGGTGAAATTTCGAAGTGCACCTGTTCTTCGGGCTTCGCTTTATCCAATAAACAAGATACGTCTTTTAATTCTATTTCAACGTTATTGCCCTCTACAGTAAGGGCTAAAATCCCATTGTTAATTTCTACACTTTCAATTTGAAGATTTTTCTTCATGATGTACCCCTCATTTAAAATTCTTGCCATTGATCTGTAATGTAATCATAATGCTCAAAAATAATTCTTCTGATTTGCTTTTTATCTTTTGCCGACATGCCATAAGAATAAGCTTCTTGGATGTCAAAAGTCTCTAAAATAATCCAGTATTTGCATTCCATATTTATTTATTATTTTGCTTCATTGTTTAAGAGGCATTAATTTGTTCATCGGTTTTTCCGAAGCGCCTTTGTCTTCCCTGAAAGTCAATTATAGCTTTAATAAACTCATTTTCGTCAAATTCCGGCCATAATTTTTCCGTAAAATAAAATTCAGAATATGCTGCCTGCCAGAGAAGGAAATTGCTGACCCTAAATTCACCGCTGGTTCTAATAATGAGGTCGAGTTTAGGAAGTCCGGCAGTCATAAGGTTTTCATCAATTGTTTCTGCATCGATTGCTGATGGTTCAAGTTTTCCTTCTTTTACTTTCTGTACAATATGTTTAACACATTCGATAATTTCGTCCTGTGAGCCATAGGAAAGTGCCAAAGTGAGAACCATTCCGGTATGTTTTTTTGTATCTTCTATTCTTTGGAGAAGCTTTGTTCGAACATACTCGGGAATTCGTTCAATTTTTCCGATAATATTGAATTTAATCTCATTGTCATAAAATAAATCACTGATATGCTTGTCAAGCATAAAACCATCAAGGAGTTTCATAAGGGCTGAAACTTCCTTTTCCGGTCTGCTCCAGTTTTCTGCTGAAAATGAATAAAGGGTGAGGGCTTTAATTCCCATTTTTGCAGCAGTGGTAACAATTGGCTCCACCCGTTTAACCCCTTCGTGATGACCAGCTATTCGGGGAAGAAAACGTTTTTTTGCCCATCTGCCGTTGCCGTCCATAATAATTGCAACATGTTCAGGCAGGTTATTGGAATCAATTTTCCCCGTTATTGTTTTTTTCATTATTTTTTATATGGAGGGGTAAAACAGGTAAAGGGGTAGTATAAGAAGGTGTGCAAAGGAGCACTAAGACTGCATAATTTCTTTCTCTTTTAACCCAAGAAGTTTGTCAAATTCATTGATGAATTTGTCGGTTAAAACCTGAACCTCATCATGTCGTTTTTTTCCTTCATCTTCCGAGACTTCCTTATCTTTTTCCATTCTCTTTAACTTTTCGTTTGCATCTCTTCTTATATTTCTGACACCAACCTTGTGGTCTTCAGCATATTTTTTCGCAACCTTTACCAACTCTTTTCTTCTCTCTTCCGTTAACGGAGGAATGGAGATCCTAATAGTTTCACCATCGCTGTTAGGGTTTAAGCCAAGGTTACTGGTAAGAATTGCTTTTTCAATGATGGGAACGAGTTTTTTTTCCCACGGTTGAATGGCGATGGTTCTTGGGTCAGGAGTTGAAAGACTTGCAACACTTGAGAGGGGAGACATTGTTCCATAGTAATCAACTTTTACTGAATCAAGAAAGGATACGTTTGCCCTGCCAGTTCGTAAGGTATCAAAATCTTTGAGAAGGGCACTTTTAGCCCCTTGCATTCTTTTATCTGCATCTTGAATAATTTCACTCATAGTAATCCTCGATTATGTAAGTTATTAACGTTACTCTTCGGTTTTAGATACTAAAGTTCCAACCTCTTCGCCTAAAATAATTCTTTTGAGGTCACCTTTATTGCGTAAATTATAAACGACAATGGGTATATCCTGTTCACTTGCAAGGGTAATTGCTGTTGCGTCCATGACATTGAGCTTTCTTTCCAGAACATCCCAGTGGGTTAGTTTATCGATTTTCACTGCATCTTTATCCTTAACAGGGTCAGAGGTATATACTCCGTCAACCTTTGTTCCTTTAAGAATAATGTCTGCCTTGATTTCCATAGCTCTTAATGAGGCAGCAGTATCCGTTGTAAAAAATGGGTTTCCTGTTCCTCCGGCAAAGATAACAACATGGTCTTTTTTAAGGT
>JADGAW010000114.1 GCA_015231815.1 Nitrospinota bacterium | reverse complement strand
ACAGCCTTTAAAAGATATTTTTGAAGAACTTGATATAGGGTATGAACTTAAAATTACCTCTGCACATAGAACTCCTGAGCAAACAAGAAAATTCATTCAATATTATGATGAAGAGGTTGGTGTTTCGGTTTTTATTGCAGCAGCCGGTTATGCAGCACATCTTGCCGGTGTTGTAGCATCTGAAACCATTAAACCTGTCATTGGTATTCCTATAGACAGCTCATGCCTTAATGGCTTTGATTCTCTTTTATCAACAGTCCAAATGCCGGGGGGAATTCCAGTAGCTACAGTAACAATCGGTAAAGCCGGAGCCAAAAATGCTGCTCTTTTAGCTGCTCAAATTATTGCTCTCAACAATAATTCAATAAGAGAAAAACTCATAGAAATGCGTAAGAAGCAAAAGGAAGCAATAGAAAACATGAATATTTAATCCATGAATGTGAAAACTGCACACTTAGTTGTTGAAGGAAGGGTGCAAGGGGTTTGTTATCGTATGTACACTGAGCAAAAAGCCAAAGAACTCGGGTTAAAAGGTTCGGTAAAAAACCTTTTTAATGGCTTTGTTGAAATTTTTGCCCAAGGAGATGAAGAGAAGGTTAACGATTTAATTGAGTGGTGTTGGGATGGATCTCCAGCCTCTCATGTAACAGATATCAAGATTCAATGGCTTCAGGAAAATGAAGAACTTCCCCCTTTTTCAACAAAATATTGATAGTACACTTTTTTCTCAGAATTCCTTTATAATCAAGCTTTTTATTAAAATTATCCGCTAACTTGATATGTCTTAACATGAAAAACATACTGGTTTTTTCCCTAATGTTATTTTTGTTTTCCTGTACTGCTTTGGGTCAAAAGGAATTTGACCGAGGCAATCAGCTATACATGGAAGGACAACTGGAAGAATCTGTTTATCTTCTTAAAAAGGCATATTCACTGAGTCCATCAAACAAAGAGTTTTTAGAAAGACTGGAAATCGCTCAGAAAGAATATGTAAAACGGGAATTAGAAAAGGTTTATAAAGACTATAAAGGGTTAGTGTCATTAAACCCGGAAGTTGTGGCACTTACCGATAAAAGGCTTGAAAACCTTCTTCTTCTTGCTGACAATCAACCAGAAGTTAAAAAGTTTAAGGAGAAATACTTAGAGGAACGTGCTCTTTATATGGAAAAAACGAAAGAAATTAAATCAAAAATTGAGTACCTCTATGAACAAGGGTCGGCGGCACTATTTATGGATGAAGTTGATACTGCTCTCAATCATTTTGAACAGCTTTATGAGTTAAACCCGGATTATAAAGACGTTAAGATGCTATTGGAGGAGACAAAAAGAAAATATATTTATGACAAATCAGAGGAAGTAAAAAAACTCATTGCCCAGGAAAAATATAAAAATGCCGGGGAATTAATCGAAAAGCTTCAGGAAGTAGCACCAGAAGATCAAAGAATAAGTGAACTGAAAGACTTATTACGATACAGAGATTCTTATTACTATAATTTTCAAAAAGCAGAAAACCTCTTAAAGCAGGGGTTAATTGAACCAGCAAGGGAAAGTTACCTCAAAGCTTTGACCTATAATCCGGAAGACCCCAATGTTAAACAAAAACTTTTTGCAATAAACCAAAAATTTGGTGATGATTTATATCTTTCAGGGAAAAGAGCTTTAATTCTTGGAGATTTGGTTTCAGCAAATGTGAACTTTATTAAGGCAATGAACGCCTTTCCTGAAATTAAAAGTGATAAAGGCTTTAAAAAAGCTATTGCAAAATTAAAGAAAAAGTGGGAAGCGGTTAAAACAACTGCTTTGAACAAAAAAATGTTAGGGCTTGCCTATGCTGTAGAAGAAAAAATAAACCAACTTATGGAAAACAGCAATGATGATTCATCCATAAAGAAAAAAATCATTAAGGAATTAACCCTCAAGTTAGGGCTTATGGCCTTTGAAGAGAATGAACTGGATGGTGATAATGGAAATCTTTTTGCCGACTATGTGTATGCAGATTTGTTAAAAGAAGAGTTGAATGGAGTTGAAGCAGTAAATAGAGAAATTATCACTCCCGTTCTGGTAAAGGATTCAAGAAAAAAATCTGGTTTTATTGATAGTGCAACATTAAGCTTACTAAGAAAAAAAATCGGAATTGACTTTATTTTGACAGGAAAAATACTTTTCCTTGATCTCAAAAGTGTTGACACTCCACAACTTTCATTAAAAAAGGTTCCTCTCAATGTTGAACGAGCAACTGATTTATTAAATCCAGAAGAACAGCAGCGGCAGCTTGAAAGTCAAAAAATGAAAATCATAGAAGTAAAAAGTGGAAAGGTAAAAAAGGAATGCTCCCTCTCAATTATTTATATTCTTTACGATGCAGCAACGGGAGAGAAAGTTTATTCGGACAGTTTAGATAAAAAACATTTTGTTGAGGATAGCTATAGTGACGGTTTTGAAAGTGAAGGCATTGTAAGCGACCCTCTTGAGATTGGCTCCGATAAAGAAGTTGTTGCCGATACAATCAGAGAAACTGTTCATGAAATGCTTAAAACTATTTTGGGAAAATTTAGTAACCCAGGAAATACATATTTAGCCAGAGCATTACAGCAGGAAAAAATCTCTCACCTAAACGGTGCTCTTCTTTCACTGGTAAAAGCAAAGTTTCTTTTACCTGAAACCGAAACGTATAAGGTTGAGAGTCAAATTAATCTTGTTCTACAAAAAATTCTTTCAAAAAAATAAAACCTCTAATGCCCCCTACTATGAAAAAAGGTTTACTTACTCTTTCAACTCTATTCTTACTTAATGTTGGAGTTGCTCAGTCCTGTGAAATTACTATCGCTGATCTGGGTTCATCTGATACTGCTTACGTTCTCCAAATGAACGAAAAAATTTCCTTTCTGGAATTTACCGGAGCCGGGACAAAAGAAGTCAGTCTGAAAGGTGAAAAAATCCTTTGGATTATTAAAGGAAAAAATCAGGGAGAATGGGCTTTAGGTGCCTATTCAAAAAACAAAAAGTATGTTCAGGGCTGGATTAAGGAAACGGCTTTGAAAGAGCTGCCAAAACTTCTTCTGGATTGTAAGTAAGATGTCGGAAGGTTTTGAAGAAGCAGGACTTCAGCATAAGTTTACTGAAACCATAAGTAACTCCTACTTCTCAAAATTTAAAACACAAGAAGAAATTATTCAGGCATACTCCCAAAAAGGCTACTCTAAAATAGAACTTCACAACGCAACAGATAATGAGGGTAACCTGCTTGCCTACACCTTTAACGTCTTTTGCTACAAAACAGACAACAATTCAAAACAACCTGAAAGCAGCGGTTTTGTCAGGTACGATCAATTCCTCAAAGATAAAGAGTAGAAACGGTAGGTAATACCAGCATGAGAAATTCCCTTATGCTGAGAATCAAATGAGTTTGAAGTAACTTTATAGCTCCATGTCATGTTCGCTGATACCGAGAAGATAGAGGATTGAGTCAAGACCATTTGAGCTTACAAATGTTCCGGCTTCTTCACGTACCTTTGGTTTTGCGTTAAAGGCAATTCCGAGTCCTGCTTTTGAAATCATTTTTAAATCATTTGCACCATCGCCGATTGCAATTGTTTGATCAAGAGATATTCCAAGTTCCTCAGCAATTGAAATTAAAAGCTCTGCTTTTCTTTTTCCTGTAACAATTTCTCCAATAACATTTCCTGTAAGTTTACCGTCCTTGATTTCCAACCTATTTGAATAGGCGTAATCAAGTCCAAGTTCTTCCTTAAGCCTCGAGGTAAAAAAATCAAACCCTCCACTCAGTACCGCTGTTTTATACCCCAGTTTTTTCAAAACCTTTATAAGCCTTTTTGCTCCTTTGGTAAAAGGAATGTTGTTATAAACTTCGGTAAGCTTTTCTTCCGGTAAACCCTTGAGGAGAGCAACCCTTTGCCTAAGTGATTCGGTGAAATCAATTTCTCCGTTCATTGCTTTTTCCGTAATTTGGCTTACTTTTTCTCCAACATTAAGCAGTTTTGCCAGTTCATCAATAACTTCAACCTGAATAAGGGTTGAATCCATATCCATAACAACAAGTCGTTTTGATTTTCGGTAGATTGTTTCCTTTTGTACGGCAATGTCGATGTTGTACTGGGCATTAAGGGGCATGAGACTTTTGGTCAGCTCCTTGGATTTAATATCAAACTGCTCTGTTTTTGCAATAATTTCAAAACAGTTAAGGTTTTTATGGGCAAGTTTTTTTATGTTCTCAATATTTAGGTTTTTTGATGCAAGAATTTCAGATATTGCCGCTACAGCACCAGAATTTACATTTTCTCCAAGACAGGTTATGGCAAAATATTTGTACTTTTGATTATCAAATACTTTATCGCTGTCAAAGGCAGCGAAATCTAAGTCAAGCCCAAGCTGCTTTGCTTTAAATAATAGTTCTTTCAGAACAGTTTCTGAATTAAGGTTATGTTTTTCAATTCCAATTAACAGATAGAGGGTAAGCCTTCCATGAACTGCGGCTTGGTCGATATTAATTAAATCAACTGAATGTTCAGCAAGAATTTTAGTAATTGATGCAGTAATTCCTGGCTTGTCCTTACCATAAATTGATACAAGAATATATTCTTTTTCTTTCATTGCATGTATTGGTTTACATAGTTATTTTCTTTCCGGTTTAACCGGGGTCTTAAGTTTATTGTGATAAAAAAAGTCTATTATATTTTTTTTTTGCTCCTCGATTGAGGTTTCATAGTTTACCACTCTTCTGAACTCCTTACCTGATGTTAGCCCCTTTGAATACCACCCCAGATGCTTTTTCATTTCGGTAAATCCTTTGTATTCACCAAGATATTGAATAAATAGGTCAAATTGTTTTAAAAGAATATCTCCGATTTCTTTCTGGGACATTGTTACATGTTTTCCATGAATTACTTCTTCAATTAACCAAGGGCTTCCAAGAAGACCTCTGGCAAGCATTAAACCAGCAACCTTACCTTGAGAAAGTATTTCCTGACAATATTCCATGCTAAAAAGGTCACCACTATAAAAAACCGGAACATTAAGTTCTTCTGCACATTCAAAAATCAGTTGCGGGTCAGATTGACCTGAATACATCTGCTTTGCAGTTCTTCCATGAACCGTAATAGCTGCAATTCCAGCAGCTTCAAGCTTTTTTGCCATTGACTTTATATTGAGGGAGTCACTATCAAATCCAATTCTTAACTTTGCAGTAAGTGGTGTTTTAAGTTTTTTTACCAAGCATTCAACAATTTTGGCACTTTTATCTTCGTCCCTCATCATGGATGCACCATTATTACTTCGTATTACCCTCTTGGCAGGACATGCCATATTGATATCAATAATGGCAGGGTTAAATTTTTCCTCAATAAACAAAACCGCTTTGTTAAAGTACTCTTCGTCTGAACCAAAAACCTGAATGCCAACGGGAACTTTATGCTTTTCCAAATGTTCAAGCATTCCAACGGTTTTTTTACCTTTAAAGGAAAGAGCGTTAATACTTACCATTTCTGTAAACATTAACCCCGGCTTATACATTTCAAGAATCGAGCGGTTGGGGAAATTAGTAATACCCGCCATTGGAGCACAAATGATGTTGTTTTCAAGGGTCACGGAGCCAATACTGACCGGAAGAATTAAGTCTGAGGACATTATGAGGTTAGGTTATTTTATGTTCTGCGTAGCAAATAGTATGATTTTAAACGATGATGGGCAATAGCAAGAAGTGTATTTGATTGTTGATTTCCTATGGTAATGAGTCTCCAATTAACACATGTATAATTCTATAAGATTTTACCTCCTAACCCCCTGAATATTGTCAGTGGATATTTCTTTATGTAAATTCAACCCTCCCCACTCCTGAATTTGTGCAAAGCAAGGGAGAGGAATTTCCTCTCTATATAGCGCATTTCGAGATAATCCTCTATAAAATCTTTAAGGCACTCTTATATGCACCAACACCTTTTGCCTTGAAGTGTGATGAAACTTTGATGCCCAAACCTGCCCATAAAAACCTTGACATACACACTTCAGGATATAATACATAAATTCATTTGTTTTTAGTTAATCATTATGCATTTAAAAGAACTTATCGAAATTATACATATCGATAGCACAGACACTTTGGAGAAGGTTTTCACTACTGACCTCAATGTCAACACTTCTCTTCCTCGGCACAAAAAGTTTCTCAAGTTTATTGACGGATACGTAGTTTCCATTGTTGTTGAAAAAAAATATATTGACAAGGACTATCGGTCAATGTATTCAAACTACTATTCAAAGGTCTTTAAGCATTATGACAGGTTTGTGAAGCGGGTTCACTTTTTTTCCCGCAAAATCCCAGGAAAGGAAATCTTCAACTTAGATAACTATCAAGACAGCTATATCGGGTTTTGTACTGTTTTCAACCTTAATATTTCTTGCATCGGGAAAACAGTCTTTGATCACAAAAAATTAGGGAAAACCTATTATGTCCTTGGTCATGACTTTGAGGTGGAAGTCTTCGGAAAGGTGTTGTCTGTTCATGGTTTCCCCTTTTCCCAACAAGATACGAACGTCATGGTATGTGCTCATACATCTTTGTGGATGGTGCTACGCTACTATTCGTCAAAATACAGTGAATATAAAGAGGTCTATCCCTTTCAAATCAATTCGCAAACCAAAGACCTTCGTTTTGGAAGGCATCTTCCTTCCAAAGGCATTACTGTCCATCAGATATGTGAAATTATCGCCTCGAATAATTTTCACCCCGAATATTATTCCAAGAAAACATATGAGGTGGTTCAGTTTGAAAAAATCATTTACCGTTATGTTGAATCAGGAATTCCAGTAATTGCCACAACGAAAAATCATGCCGTAGTCATTATCGGGCATACATGTAAAAAGAATGGCATATCAGAAGCAGAAGCCAAGATTATTTGCGAAAATGAACTAAAAAAGATGAAGGAGAAACGCCCATATGCTAATATTAAATGCGGCTACCTTTCTTCTTATTATCTTCAGGAATCTATGAT
>JADGAW010000113.1 GCA_015231815.1 Nitrospinota bacterium | reverse complement strand
TGTTGACTTAAGTAAATAGACATTATTCTTTTCTTCTTAATAAAACTCTCTTTTGAAAGGTTTGAATCGAAACTTTTAAATCAGTTAATCTCCCTGATAGTTCACTTATATTACGTTCGATCTCATCTATTGTAAGTTCAACTTCATTCAGGTTATGCATAAGATTTTCTTTATGCTCCCATTTTTCTTTTATGTCAATTTTTGCATTACATTGAGGACACACATCTTCAACACACCATGGATGGAAGCAAGCATTACAGCTTGAACATGATGCTTCTATATTGGAATAAATTTCATTGAAACAAATTTCACAAGGGTGAATATCTTCTTCTATATTACTCATATTTAATTATTCCCGTGATAAGGATAGCGATTCTAATATTAGCGCAAAATGTTTCTATATATCCCCACTTAACATTTTTAATATTTCCCACTTCTTGTTTTATCAAATAAATAGTTTCATTAATTTCATCCATTGCTAATTGACGGTTGGCATAAAAATTAACTAATATTGCCTTCGCTTCAAAACTATTTGAACAAAACGTCATACTTTTTAACGCATTTTTTGTCGCCACTGAAAGTTTTCTTTCACCAATTCCAGAGCCAATTCCCACGACAAATTGTTTTCCCTTTTCTAATGCTTTTTTTACGTCATTAAAAGAAATATTCAAGTAGCCAGGTTTGTTAACCATAGAATAAAAATTATGAAACATTCTGATTGCGTGAATAGTGGTTTCATTGACCTGGTCACCTTCATTTTGAACAAGCATTACATTGACATTCCTTTTTGATTGTTTATGAATGTTGTTGACTATCTCTTTCTCTTCTTTTGTTATCATTGAGTGAACAAGGATTAGGATAGCTCCTTCAAAAACTTTTAAAAGTTTTTTGTAACACTGCTTCTCATAGTCATTTCTTAAGTCGGCTACAAAAACTGCGACATCAACTCCCTCAAAACAGTCGACTAATCTTTCTTTGTCCGAGTTTAAAAGAACCCTCCTGTTGTTTTTTATTTTTTCTTTTTCAACATGAAGGATGTAATTGGATTTCCCCTCGATAAGGAGTTGTTTCTCATAATGGACAATTAATGTCTCAGCAAGTTCAAGTTTTCCATTTAAATGCATGACAGTATTAAAGCCTGTATCACCAACTCCCAAAATTCTTAGAGGTTTACAAGAGATGAATCCGTCCATACTTCATTTACCTTCTTGGTTGATAAGAAGACTTTTAGCCAAATTTAATGTTATTTCCTCATTGGCTATTTTTGAATGAAAACCCAGTTTTGTAATGGCTCCCTCGATGTCCCAGATGTTATTGTTAATTTCTTTCGCCAGCCATTCACAAACATCATTGCTTAAATTTATCTCTTTGACTTTTGTTATTTCTTTAGTAATAGCTATTCTTGCTTCAAGGTCAGGTGGCTCTATGTCTACAATTAATCCGCTATTAAGCTTTGAAATTAATATTTCATCTACGTGCTTCAATTCTTTTGGAAGTTGATTGCTGGCAACGACAACTTGTTTTCCATGCTTATACAAATAATGAAATATATCGAAGAATTCAAGTTGAGTCTTTTCCTTCCCTGCAATATGCTCAATATCATCCATTAATAAAACGTCGTATTTTTTATATCTATTCCTGAACCTTTCCACTTTATCTTTTTTGATGGACTTGCTCATTTCAAAGAGAAACTTTTCAACAGTAAGGTAAACGACTCTTAAGTTCTTTTGATAGGCTTTATTCCCAATAGCATGTAGCAGGTGTGTTTTTCCCAAATCAACGCCGCCATAAATGAACAGGAGGTTGTATGATGTCTTAGCTGAACCTTCTGCAACTGCAAGGGAAGCGGCTAAAGGATATTCATTGGCAGAGCTTTTAATAAAAGTTTCAAAGGTTTTATTTTCATGTAGTCCAGTTTTTGAATAGCTCTGTCTTCTTTTTTCAGCTTTAGAAATAAGTTCATTTGTATGATGAGGAACAAGGCTTTGAATTGCTTCCTTTATTATCTTTTGCCGCTGCTTTCTTTTTTCATATTTCCTTATATTCATGAGTATTAGCTTTACTTACTGTTAGTCATAATTTTCTCCCATTTTTGCTTAAGCAATAAATTTTCCTCTCCCAGGACAACCTTTTACGGGCTTCAGTTTTCTATAGTCTTGGGAAAGGAATAAATTGATGCAAAGGTATTCTGGGCATTGTATCTTTTTACTTATGGCTTTTTTGCGTTCTTTTTTCCATTGTGACCACATGAAGGACACTTATTTCCAGAACGACCATAACAAGCGTTACATATAGTTGAATGACATTTCAAGCATTCATACCATGTCGTTCCCTGCTTGTTACATGAAGGGCATTTGGCTAGCGACATAATTATCACCTCCTTTTTTCAACACATTTATTCATAACGATTTTTGATGACTTCGTTATTAAAGAAAGTATATCTGTGAGGAACGACAACTATATGGCGGTGGGATAAGGGATTTTTATTTCAGTATAAAAGGACTATTTGAGACGAAGACAAATCTGTCCGAGGTAAGGTGGGGAAAATAAAAAGTTGGGTTTATTCCAAAGTAATTCTCCAGAAGCCCCTGTAATCTCCTTCTTTCCAATGACCTTCGAGTATTTCTGATTTTGAGAACATATGTAATGATGCTTTTCCATCTCTTTCAGCACATTCTAAGAGGTAATGTCCTTCCCCATCTTCATTGCCCCTATAAATAACATCCCCTTCATCATCTTTATAGGATACAACGATTCTTCCTTCCCCAAATTTAACTTCACAAATTAAGTCTTCATCAACTACAACCGGATCTTCATTGTATGAAACAGAGAAGATTTTTGCGTTTTTATAAATCTTCACTTTATTTACTCTTCTATTTCAATATTCCATTCTTCTGATAGAAATTCCAATAAGCTTTTTCCGCTAAAAGAATCACTTTTTTTATATATAGAATTAAAAGTATCACATATTTTTATAGGTTTCATTTTTTCTTTTAATTTTTCTTCTTCATAAATTTCTTTTATTAGGTAAAATCCTTCTACTTTATCCTTCAGCCACTCATAGTACTTTGCTTCACTTTTTATATCTTCTTTTTCTCTCCATGTAATTCTTGTATCAATGCTATTTTCTTTTGTTATATTCACAATTGTAAGATAGTGGCATAACTTATTTTTTTCATCATTTACCTCTTCGTAGAAGCATGAAGAAGCAGCATATATGAATTTATTGTTTCCAATTTCTTCATCCCAGTATTCATATTCATCTAATGGAACACCTGCCTCATATAAATCGTTAAATAGGTTCTTGAATGATTCTTTTAAAGACTTTGAATTTGTTTTGTCAAACCCATTAAAATAATGAGCAATGCGAGCCAAATATCTTGAGATTTCTTTGCATAAATTATCTTGCAAACCTTTTTCTATACCTTTTAATCTATCTGCTATATTTGACCATGTAAGAATAGCTATTTTCTTATTAGCTTTTTTCCCATTTTGGAATGTAGGAAAAAACATTTCTGAAGCAATTGATCCAGCATATCCTTTTTTAATTTTTTGCTTGTTACAAAAACTTAAAAGAACAAATTTTATGTTTTCAAAACCCTTTTGAGCATTGTTGCCATCAAAACCCAAAAGAGTCTTATATTTTCCCCATTGAGAACCAGTTAGTTCATGAAAGAGCTTATTCTCAATAATAACTATATTTTGTTCCTCATTTTGTTCCTCCCGTTTAAGCAAAATATCAACTCTTAATTGTTTTTCTTTTGCTTTTAATTGTTTTTTTTGAGGTTTATACTTTTCTACATTAATTACTTCTTCAGTAAACGCTTCTAATTTAGACAAGGTCTCTTCGGAAGAATCATCCTCTTTATATAAAATAAACTCGATGAGTGATTGCTTTTTCTTCTCATCGGCAACTTCTACAGGAGTTTCCAGAAATGCTTTTTTCAACTTCATTCTGTCACTTTTAACATCCTTAGCATCTAAAATCCATGTCAACAAGGCAGTAGTTAAATTCTCATTTTTACTACGCCTATCAAAATATGAAAATACTGTTTGGTGTTTAACTTTATCCATTAGCCTCTTTATAAAAGTTTTTATAAAGAATTATCTTATCACTTCCACTCCCACTCCCACTCCCGAAACAATTTTTTACCCGTTTCGTGATCCTGAAGCCTTCAGATTGATACAACCTTAATGCCGGTTTATAAAACTCATCGGAAGCAGTATACACATAGAGGCGGTCAACTCCCTTTTTTCTCACTTCTCCAATTGTATACTTTAATAATCTTCTTCCATACCCGTGTTTTAGATATTCGTTGTGGACATAAAACCAATGCACCCAGTAATGCACTCTGGCAACATAGTAGCCAATAACCCCTGCAACTTTTCCATTTACCGTAAGAACAAATAACTCTTCAGTCACACCAACATTTTCATTATTTTCTTCTGAAAAATAGAAATCAAAATCATCTTTTGCCAAAGGTGAGTCCCCGCTCTCTGTATGACTTTTAAAAACAGACACCATTCCTTCCTTATCAGAATATTTTGCTTGCCTTATTAGGTCGCTTTTCATCTTATATCTATGTCAACTGTTTTATAAATTCGTACATAACTACGCTTGCCGCAGTAGAGACATTGATAGAATTTCCCATACCTAAAATTGGCAAATGAACAATATGGTCAGATAGTTCAAGAGCTTTATTTGATACCCCATGGTCTTCTCTTCCTAAGATGAGACAAACCGGAAATTCTGTTTTTAATTCTGAATATTCAATGCTTTGATTTGCTATTTCAAGGGCAACAATAGAAACCCCTTTTTCTTTTAATGAAGAAATAACATCAACGCTGCTTTTATGATATTCCCAGTCAACCCACTTCTCAGTTCCTTTTGCGAACTTAATGATTTTTTTATTGGGAAGACTTACGGTATTGCCACAAATAAAGACTTTTTCCGCAAGCACAGCGTCAGCAAGTCTTAGGATTGTAGCTATATTATGCGCGCTTTTTAAACTATCCAGCACTATGTAGATTGGGTTTCTTTGAACCTTTACAAACTCCTCTCTTGATAGCTTTGTTTTTCGTATTTCAGCTTTGTTAAGAGGTTTCGACGACATCTTTTTTATTTTGAAAATTGTTAAATAAACTGTTTGTTTAGTAAAAGTATAGAGTGGCGGGACGACAGGAGTATGTCGGAGTCTAATATCGTATGTTCTGGATTTCTCACGATAAAAATCTTTGAAATGACGTTTATTGTGCGGTTTTTTTAAAATTATGACTTAACAAAAACATTTAGATGTGAAAAGAAGAGAATTAATTTTTGGCAAAAAAATAACCTATACACCAAGGTATCGGGGTTTTTAAATATAAATCCGGCAATGTCCTACTCTCACACAACTTACGCTTCATTACTATCTGCGATAAACGGTTTAACTCCTGTATTCGGGATGGGTACAGATAGAATACCTACTTTTTTCGTTACAAGAACTTATTTTTGAATCAGGAGAATAGGAGAGATTTTAAGGAATATATGTTTCCTGACTTTTATGAGTTCGAAATTAATTTTATTATTATCATCCAAAATCATATAAGGTCTTAAGTGGATTAAATACTTTAAAGTTTTTCAATTCCAATGTATATTCGTTAGTTGTCCTTATTGCCACAATACCTTCAATATCAATATTATTAAATAACGGAAAAACTTTTTTAAAGTTGAGTTTGTTTTTATCTATTTTTTCGTTTGCTTTAGCCTCGATAAAAGTAAGTTTTCCTTTTTTTTCAATAATAAAGTCAATTTCAACACCATTTTGATCACGGTAGAAAAAAATATCTTTGCCCGGCACCAAGCTATTAGTTTTTATCAACTCCATAAAAACAAAATTTTCCCATAAAGCTCCTTTATAAATATGAGATTCCCATTCATTGCTATTTTCCACTCCCAAGAGGTGGCACAAAAGCCCATGGTCGGCAAAATATATTTTTGGAGATTTAACTAGCCGTTTATTTATATTGGCGTAATAAGGTGCGAGTAAATAAATAATGCCGCTAACCTCTAAAGCGTGAAACCAACTCCTGATTGTCATATCAGAAACACCCACATCATTTGCGATATTTTTATAATTAACCAACTGACCGGCTCGTGTTGCAATCGTCCTTAGAAACCGTTGAAAATCACTTAAATTGCGGACTTCAATAATTGATCGGAGGTCCCTTTCAATATATGTTTTTATGTAGCTCTCAAAAAAACTGCTAACTTCAAGTTTTTTGTTAGACCATAGTTCCGGATAACCACCTTTCCATAGGTACTCTTTTAATAAAATTACATTTTTGTTGCGTAATTCATGGGCACTCAACGTTTCAAGATGAATAATATTAATCCTGCCAGCAAGAGTTTCGCTGATATTTTCCATCAATTCAAAATGCTGACTTCCGGTTAAAATCCACTTTCCATAATTTTCTCTTTCCTGATCAACTCGGATTTTTAATTCTTTAAAAAGTTCTGGTAAATACTGGACTTCATCTAAAATAACCTGTCCTGAAAATTGTTTAAGAAAAGAAGCCGGATTTTCTTTCGCAGCTTCAAAAGATAAAAAATTATCAAATGTATGGTATTCAGCATTTGGATAAAGTTTCTTTAATAATGAACTTTTACCACATTGCCTTACCCCGGTAAGTAAAGTGACAGGCCTGCTTTTTGTTGAGTTTATTATTTTTGAACTTATTTCTCTGTCTATCCACATAAACGTTCCCTTTACTTTAAGATATTACAAATTATAACCTTGTAATATCTTAAAGTAAAGAAGAAGGCTTTCTTTGAAACTAAGTGGACTGCAACAACAGACACATAAAACCACAATTTACTTGACACTACCACTTGACAGTACTAACCTTTTCTTTTCTATAGCTGTTGTTATGGTTTGTGTTGAAATAAATAAGAGAAATAAAAAGTTGAAGCTAATTTCAGACAATAAAAAAGCCCTGACACCGAAGCGTCAGGGCTTTTAAATTTAATCCCGGCAATGACCTACTCTCCCACAACTAACGCTGCAGTACCATC
>JADGAW010000112.1 GCA_015231815.1 Nitrospinota bacterium | reverse complement strand
TGAAAATCCGTTCAAAACTTCTCCCATCAACAGTCTCAAGAGTTAATTGGTTTTTATCTCTATTTTTCAGAACCATTCAGTTACGATAAAGAGTAGCTTTATAAGATATACAATATGGAATGAAACAGATTAAAGGATATATGGAGTGAGTTTTTCAACGATTACATCAGGAGTAAAAACCTTTCCTTTTTTTACGGCCTTTATAAAGTCTTTCATCGATTTAATGTTCACCTTTGTTTCGCTCCAGTATTTTCCGAACTTTTCGATATCATGTAAGTCGGAGGTTGCCAAAGCTGGTACTTTTTTAATACGGGCAAGTTCAATTGCCTGAGCTGTTGCACTTAAATTACTGTTTAAGCTGTAACATTCCAGAGCATCGAAATCATATCCTCTCAACATTTCACCGTGAGCAGAAGAAAACCGATAGGGATGAGCAGGAATTACAAGAAGTTCTTTTTTCCCCCTAAGGGAGTAAAAGAACTGTTCTATACTTTGGTAACGGTCAGCCTCATAGCCTTCCTCAACACCAAACAACAACATATGACCTTGTCGGGTAGAGACCTCAATACCATTTAAAACAGTCACCTTAGGAGAGATAAAGTTTATTGCTTCCAACTCTTCTTTTTTCCACATTACGTCATGTTCCGTGAAAATAAGCACATCAATTCCAAGAGATTCGGCTTCTTTAACAACTGCTTCCGGCTCAACAGAACTACAGGCAGAATAGTTTCGGGTATGAATGTGAAAATCTATTTTGTACATTTAAAAAGCAAGGGTTTGAGGATTAAGGGGTAAGGGTTAGTTTGTTTTTTTCTCAAGAGATTTAATTAAAGACCTTAACATAATTTGAACTTCTTACATTGCTTCCTCACCGGCAACAGAGATATTTTCCAGTAAAACTCCTTTTGGACCAACATAGGATTCATGGTGGGTAATTTCACGGGAAAGAGAGGCATTTTTAAAGGCATCAAGCATTTTTCCCGATACTGATCCCCCCTTTATATAGCTGACATTACCTTCTTCATCAAAGAGCTTTGCAAACCGAATTTCACCGGAGAACGCCCCGGTAATATAGTTTGGTTCAAAGGTTGAAAACTGAAGGACTTCAAGGTATTTTCCTTTTCTTATTTCATCGAGGGATTTATTTCCGGCAGTAACCACAATATTTCCCACTGGACCAGTTGCTTCCTTTCCTGTGTAGCAGGCATATTTTTGGGTTGCGGTAATTCCGCTAAAAACATTCTTGTGAATGAGGGCAACTTTTTTTCTGGTAACACCGTTTCCATCAAAGCGTGTTGAGCCAATCATGCTGGGCAGTGTTGGGTCGCTTTCAATATCAAGCATCTCTCCCTGTGGATTTTCAATCACGGTTTCACCCTCTTTGAAAATAGACCAACCGGAATATATTCCTGCTGCATCCGACTGACTGACAAAATAGTTAAATAAGGTATCAAGGGTTTCACCAGAAAACAAGACATTATATTTTCCCGTCGGTGCCAATTGAGTAAGACTGGTATTTCTCACCATTTCTGCTGTATCGTGAATTGCTTCCAGAAGGTTTAAGGTTTCGTATCCTCTTGATTTCAGCGAATGATATATCTCATGTTTTTCATCCGCTGACAACAAAACAAACTCGGTAAAGATGTCGCTGGTTTGCTCACCAACCGTTAAGCCGTTACTGTTTACAATTTGAAGCTGACTGTTATTTACAAATATTTCATAGTAAGAGAGTTTCACCCCTTGCAGGTTTTTTACTTTTTCATAATCCTTTTTAACCTTTTCCACAACCTTCAGAGCATCCGATCTTATCTGACGACTCTCATAACCGTTATTTTCATCAGGCAACGGAAAGGTGTAGCTCTTATTTTTTACATAGCGAGCCCTTTCAACTGCTGCCTTTACTTCCTCTTGAACATTTTGTCCGGAAATTAAGGTAAAGCTTGATTCACCGATCCATTCCTTGTCTTCTTTCCCGACCATGAGGCTTACGCTGTAGCTTTCCTGCTCAACTTCCCGCACTGATTCAGGAATATAAGCGGTGGCATAAAGCTGGCTACTTCTTCGATTGGTTTTTACTATTTGCCAGGCGATAACTTCCGACTCTTTTTTCAGCTCTGTTTTAATTTCTTCTATCATTTTTATATTCTTACTGTTCACTCCTCACTCTTTACTCTTTACTCTTCACTTATAAATAATGTTACCTCATCACATTGTGAGAGAGTTTTTGTTGTTTTATATGGTATTCTTACACCCTTTTACCATTAAACAGTTATTTTATGTCATCAAGGGAAAAAAAATATACAATTCTTAACCCAAGCGACCTTTTAGGAGAAGATAAGAGCATCGATTCTCATCTTTTCAGGCAAATAAAGGAAAACGGACAAATTAATCCAATAACAATTTACAAAGAGTCCAACCAGTATCGGGTTGTTGACGGACATAAGAGGGTTAAGGTCTTAAGAGAACTAAAGCGCACAGTAGAATGTCGTGAAATTATTATTAATTCATACACTCACGAAGTTGAAGAGGAAATAAGACTTAATTCCGAGAGAGGTCTTACTCTTCTTGAAAAGGCAAAAATCGTTTCAAGGCTCATTGCAGAAAAAACAGATACAGAAGAAATCACAGAAACTTACCTGAAAAAACTAAAACTTCCTCAAAAAAAGCCTGTTCTGGACAACCTTATTGGAGTAATAAAACTTCCGGCAAAGGAGCAGCTTTTCTTCAACCAAAAAAACTTCGGAGAATATTTATTACATCTCATTTTTAACCTAGATGAGACAAACAAACATTCATTTCTTAGCTGTGCAGTAACGTTTAACCTTAACCACAATCAGGGAAAAGAGTTATTGGAGAACCTTATAATCAGCAACAAACCATTTCACGAACATATAATGCCGTGGCTGGAAAAAGCATCAATGGAACCGGAAAAATCGGGGTACTTTTTTGGACTATTAAAAAAATCACTTTTAACCGTGAAGACCGAAACAGCAAAACAACTAAATGAAATAATACAATTATTACCAAACAACCTTCGCCTTTCAGAGGAGGATTATTTAAAAAATGGTTTAATAAACCTGACAATAAAAGCAAAGAAGAAAACTGACATTAATTCAGTGATACAAGCTTTGGAAATGTTAATGAAAAGACAAAAGAACTAAGACTGGTTTCTCAGGGAAATTTATAAAATTCGTTTTTACATAAAATATAATGATTTTTTTGGGTCGTAAGACCATTTTTTTCTATACTGAAGTTTTTTTGTGTTGCAGGCAAATCAAACCCTTGCAAATAAAATATTGGGAGCGTTCAGTCATATTAATGAACTTCATTCCTGATTGTTTACTCTTTGTTTCTTATTGCTTGTCTTCAAGAAGCATTGGTTTTCGGTCTGGTGTTTTTTCTATGGTAAACGGGTCGGAAAAGTAGCGGTCGGTTTCAAGTCCATTTTTATCCATGAAAAAAAGCAGATAATTAAATGGAAAGAACATTTTGCTTCCCCCCTCTATTCTTGATTTCACTGAGACAAAATAATTTTCATCAATTTCAAGGGATTTGTAGTCGTAAACCGGAATAAATTCAATCTCGGTCATCCAACGTTTAACGTCGGAGAGCTTGTTGGTAACCTTCCAGTTGGTCATTTCCCCTTCATACAAAAGAAACTCTTTTTTGAGGGGGGAATATTTAGCCGAGCGGGTAATGGTGATAAAAACATCGCTGGAGTTAAACCAAATATCGCGTTTTCGAATTAACTCCATTTCATACAGAACATTTACCTCCATACCCTTATAAATATTGTCAATCATTGTTCGGTCAAAAAGACCTTCCAGAGTACAGTAAAAAAGAAGGTTCTGGTCGTCATGAGAAACAATTATGTCGGAAATAAACATATCCTTCGCATATATTTTTCCTGAAATAAAAACAAGAAAGACTAAAGAGAGTAGAAGAAGTTTATTTCTTTTCATTAATAAAAGCTTATCAGCAACGTAGTAAAGAGTATTGAGGTACACATTTCGGTCTTCCCAAAACTCCTGATATTATCCCAATCATACCTTCCCAAAAGGGTAAGAAAAATAGGAAGGGAAAAAACAAGAAAAAACAGGACTATCTTAACATTGACAAAATCTGTAAGGTGAAGAGAAATAACAAAAACCAGGGAAAAAATCGTTGAAACAGAAGCCTTACCCCAAAAACCACGTTTCTTCTCAATAAAATATTCTGTCGCCAAAAGAGAGCGGGGAAAGAAAAAAAACATATTCAACAGGTAAAGAATAAAAGCATCAACTGTGATAATTCCGTAAAAGGCATAATAGCCTCCTATCGCTGAGAGGGGAAATAACGCTCCACCAGACAACTTGATAAGTGATGATTTACTTATTTTTATAAAAAGGGAGGAAAGGGTAAACACAAAAAATAACGGACTTAAAATCAATAGGGTTGTAAAAAGACGGGAATAGTGTTCGAGAACAGCAGCACAGAGAAGAAGAATAACAACAAGAAGAACAACACCAACAAGATAATCTTTAAAAGATTCTTTCCTGCTATGAATTGCGGAAATGGGCTTGGTAAGAATAAATGAAGCCAAAACAAATACAAAAAACGCCCCGGCAGCAACAGATGAAGGCGCATAGCCATCAAGGAAATTGTGCTTTTCAGATGCAACGGCTGCTATTCCACTGATAAGAGGAAAGAAAAGCATAAGCCAGACACCATGTTCATTGGGAAGATATTTCTTCATAGAGAGCATTAATACAACTAAGATAATGAGAAAAGATTGATGAGGTATCTTTTTATTCCTTCATTGCTTCTTCAGTTCATTGTTACTTTATTACATTGGCGGTCAGTTTACCTTAGTCTAATTCATTTCAGCAGAAAAACGACCTAGACAAGGTTGCTTCTGCGAACAACTTCTTTTTTTCTGTAAAAACCTTTTCTCACAGAAACAGCAGGAAAAACCATTGAGCCAGGCAACAAAAATGTTCCCGGACAGGTTACCGAATTACAGCCAAACTCAACACTATCTCCCGCAATAACGCCGAGTTTTTCCATTGAATTGTCAATAAGCTTTCCCTCATATTTTAAAGAGAGGGTTTTCTTTACCTTTTTTTTCTTTTCCTCCAACGTTCTGAAGGGAAGATTGGCAAACTTCGTTCCCGCCCCCAAATTCACATAGCAGCCAATAATTGAATCACCAAGATAAGCAAAATGCCCTGCCTCGGAATGATTCATAAAAATCGAATTTTTTATTTCTGTTGTATGACCAATGGTTGAATGTTCCCCGACAATTACCTTTCCCCTGACATACGCTCCATGACGAACAGTTGAGTTGGAGTCAACCAAGACATGAGACTGAATCAGTGCCGTTGGCTCCACCAAAACCCCGGCAGCAAAATAAATATTTAAACCCTTTACAACAATATCCGTTTCTGCAATGAACTTTTTCCTGCAAAGAAGAAAACCATCCTCCCTTGAAAAGCAGTCGTGTAAGAGGTGGGTATTATCCTCTTTATCAGATAAAAACCCTTCAACATATCCCGCAATATTGTTGAGGGCGTGCCAAAAATAATCGTGACCGTTAAAAATATCCTTAAACTTAAAACTGTTAAGTTCCGGAAAATAGTCTTCCTGTTTTACCATTAAATAACTCCTCCGTTTAACGAAATAAGTGCGTTGTTTTTATACGCCAACCTACCACCGACATAAACCTCATGAATGCCTTCCGGTTTTTGAAAGGGGTTGAGAAAGTCTGCTTTGTCCTGAATTTTATCAAAGTCGTACAAAACGAGGTCTGCCACATATCCTTTTTGAATTAAACCCCTGTTTTTCATGCCGACTTTTTTTGCTGGCTGCGATGTCATTTTTTTAATTGCCTCTGCTTCAGACAATACCCCCTTTTTAACATATTGAGCAATGGTACGGGGAAAGCTTCCATAGCTTCTGGGATGGGGTCTTCCTACGGCAAGTGCTCCATCAAAGCCCCGTGCTCCGGCATCTGAACCAATCATGACATATTCTTTTTGCAGTATCCGCTTGAGGTTATCTTCGTTCATGGAGAAAAACACGCCATCCACCATTGTTTTTTCCTCCAAGAGAAGATCAAGTAAAAAGTCAACCGGTTCCTTACTAAAGGACTCAGCAACCTCCTGCAATCGTTTTCCTTCAAAGCTTTTGTTTTTTTCCAAACTGAGGTGAGAAATCATAACTGTTCCCCAATATTCTTCTCCATAAATATCGTTTAATATCCAGTCCCTAGTTTTTTTCCGCTCTGTTTTGTTTTGAAGTCGCTCTACGGTAGCATTTCTTCCCCCTTCATAGCTCCATGGCGGAAGAATTCCCATCAAACCGGTTTTTGCAGCAATGTAAGGATAGCGATCACATTGAATATCCAGTCCTTCGGCAATACCTTCTTCAATCATGCAAAAAAGAGCATCAAGCTTGTTCCAGTTTTTCTTGCCAGCGGTTTTTAGGTGAGATATCTGAAGAGATGCCCTGCTCTTTTGTGCAATATGAATAATTTCTTTTACTGCCTCTTCTACCCGTTGTCCTTCGTTTCTTATATGAGCGGTTACCGGCTTTCCCGCTTTTTGTGCAATTTTTGCGACCTCAACCAGTTCTGCTTCCTTGGCAAAACAAACGGGAGGATAAATCATACCGAAGGAAAGACCAACTGCTCCTGCCTGAAAACTTTCTTCAATATAACGTGAAATTTCCTTCATTTCATTAATAGTGGGAGGTCGGTCAACAACACCCATAACGGAAGCTCTGACACTATTGTAGCCCACTAAAGGGGCAAAGTTAATTCCCCTTTTTTCCTGAGACATCAGGGTAAGATATTCATTCATACTGTTCCAGGATACCTCAAGACCGTATTGCCGAAATAATTGCTGGCTTCTTTCATCTTTCAGCGCATCAGAAACAGGAGCAGCGGAACTTCCACAGTTTCCTCCGATATCCGTCGTAACTCCCTGAGCAAGCTTGCCTTCGCCTCGGGGGTCGATAAGCAAGTCATTATCCGAATGGGTGTGAATATCGATAAATCCAGGAACTAAGCGCAACCCTGACGATTTTTCATCAACACTATCAGCTTGTTTAATAACATCAACAATAAGTCCATCTTCGACAATAACA
>JADGAW010000111.1 GCA_015231815.1 Nitrospinota bacterium | reverse complement strand
AATCAAATATTATTTCACAGAAAGAAGGGTGACCACTTAAGTTCAAGAAGCAAATACCGGACAATTCAGCATTCAGTTGTCTCGACACGGTTCCTCCCAGCTGATTTTGCCCGGTAAAGAGCCTCATCCGCCTTTTGAACCAACAAGTCCGGGGTGTCGTCCTGATCCGGATGCTGGCAGGCAACCCCCATACTTAAAGTAACGATATCAGCGATTTTTGATTGCTTGTGCGGAATAGCCGCAGCTTTCAGTGCGCTTCGGATCAATTCACAAATCTGCATCATGCCTTCCAATGTTGTTTCCGGGGCAATCACGGCAAACTCCTCACCACCGTAGCGGGCCGCCACGTCTGTTTGCCGATGCGCTCCGTCGGCAATGATCCTCGCAACTTTTTGCAAACATTCATCCCCTCCCTGATGTCCATAGGCGTCATTGAACTGCTTGAAGAAATCGATATCAATCATGACCAGCGAAATTGGCTGACCGGAGCGGGAACACCGCTTGAGCTCGGTTGCCAAATAATGGTCGAAATGACGTCGGTTTGCAATTTGTGTCAGGGCGTCCATATTGGCCATACGGGAAAAATGAGCCTTTTCGTTCTCCGCTTTCTGAAGTGCCAACAAATTTTCAAGCGAATTCCTCTCTGCAATCAGAGCTTGCTGCTCGGCCTTGATTTTTGCCTGATATGTTTCCTGATTGTTCACTGCCACGGTCAAAGCCTGACTGAGAATTAATACAAACAGTGCTCCGGGAATCAGGAAAAACGTGTAAGGAAGGAACCCAGCGACCATCAAGGCATCATTCACGGATGCGATGGTCAGAACAACAAGCCCGGTGAGCATTGCCTGAGCCTGTCGTCGGAACGGTGTTCTCAAAGCAATATAGACAACATATATTTGATACATAAGCAACACAAGGAGCGACAGCAAAAAGTAGGCGTGAACAAACGCATAGCCTGTCCATGTTACCGGAGCAACCAACCGTACAATGGCAACGGCAACTCCGTGATACACGAGGATCCAAAATAGTTTCTCTTTTATCTGTCCTGGGAAGACGCTTCGTATGAACATCAGGAAAACCGGTACAGCCAAGTTGATGAAAAGAGCGTAATAAGCCTTAAACTGAAGCTCCCAGAACAGGGTGTTTTCCACGAAGTAGTTCAGGTAACCATTGACCGTCGCAGAAAACCCTGCGATTTGCAAACAATACAACCCCAACCATAAGGATGCCCGGTCACTTCTGTTGAGCATGAAGATGATCAAATGATAGGCGGCCATAATCGCCAAAAGACCGATTATGAAGAAATCCTGGGCTATTTTGAGGAAATACTCATCCCGGACTTGACCGTAATAACCCATAGTTGGAGCAACCTGCGGTCCTGCCCTGAAAGAGTGGAAGTTGCTGATCTGCCAAATAAGATAAAATTCATGGGCATGAACAAACGGCTCTACTTTGTGGGTCCAGACAGGAATTGAGCTTCCCGGTTCCTTTCCCACCCGCCCTTTTATAACGGATGGGCCCAAGGGGATTCCCTGATTGTCCACAACTTTAAGGATTTGATTGGAGTTTGCGAAAGTGCGGCCAATCGCCAAGATTTCTTTTAGTGAACGCTTTTTCTGTTTAGGCAAGAGGATCTTGAGGCGAAACGTCGCATACCCCGTTGCCCCTAAAACCCGGCCATCTGGAAGTTGAAACCCCTCCCATGTTTTACGGGGAACTGGATAAAAACCGTTGCTGCCTCGTTGATCGCTTGCCATATCCGGTGCATCAAGCAAACGCTCCCAATACAACTCCCATTCCCCGTTCAGCAGTATGGGGCCGTCCTTGGTGAAATCCCACTGGCGCAGATCCAACACCCCATGAACCGCCACCGGAGGTTTCACTTCCCCGGCGAGGGAACTGTTGGCGGCAAAGAGAAACAATACAACCAGCAATATTCTCTTAAAAACTTGTTTCATGATGGTAGGGTTAATCAATGGGAAAATAAAAAAGCCGTTTTTGAGCATTTGACTCTTTTTGGCAAGAAATGAACAGGAAAGAGAGAATAAACAGCTTCATATGACCGGATTAATCGGTGTGTTGTTTTCATTTTTTTCAGGCATTATATATTTTTTTCATTATTTTTATTAATGTTGAATTTCTTCCGGTTTTCGATCGTTTTCAGACACAGTTCTTCCGTCAGTACATTTATTGTTATAGTCAAATTCTCCGTTGTTAGACTTCTTGAGGTACCAAAATGAGGTGGTTTTCAATCGGTGAGAAGATGCTTTTTAATGGTATCCATAATCTCAGAGTTAGTTTACTATCTTGGCAAATTAACTTTTATAAAAAATGTTGCACCCTTTCCTATTTCACTTTCGCAGGTAATTGTTCCGGCAAGTTTTTGAACAACAAGATTGTAAACAATATGCAAACCAAGTCCGGTACCACCCTGATTTCGCTTTGTGGTAAAAAACGGCTCAAATATCTTTGCTCTATCTTCCGAAGCAATTCCTTTCCCATCGTCGGCAAAGACGAGAATCAACGCCTCATTGTTTTTTGAAATGTCAATAGTTATATTTCCCTTGTCGTTTTTGTCAAATCCATGAATAAGTGAGTTGGTTAAAAGGTTTGTGATTATCTGGGCAAAAGCTCCGGGGTAACTATCAACTAAAAAATCTTCACGAGAGTTCACGGTAACAGAAACGCTCCTTTTATTTATTTCAGAAGAAAGGGTCAGAATAACCTCATTAATATATTGGACAATTTTAAATCTTCTCTTATGAAAACTTTGTTGATCGGTAGATACCTGTTTAAATGTGTTAATGAGTGTTGCGGTTCTTTTGAGGTTTTTTAAGATCATATTGCTCAGTTGCAAGGTTTTCTCAACGTACCGCTCAAAAGAAGATTTTTTTAAGAGTCCCTGCTTTTCATCATTCCAGATTTTTACGGTTTCCTCATTGAGAAGGGATGCTCCTGTCACTCCAATTCCTATCGGGGTATTGATCTCATGTGCAACTCCAGCAACCAAAGAGCCTAACGATGCCATTTTCTCCGATTCTACGAGATGTTTTTGGCTTAGCCGAAGTTCTTCCAGAGTTTTCTCAAGTTCTTCCTTTGCGCTCTGTAATTCTTCCGTACGTTTATTAACCATTGCTTCCAGCTTGATGTTTTGTCCCAGTAAAGCTTCCTTTAAATCAGACTCAACCTTCTGTTTCTGGAGCTGTAGTTCGTTGATTCGATTTGCAAGGGCAAAGGAAAGTAATACCATTTCAAGGACTGTACCAATACCAAAGAACAGATGCGACAGGTAGGTATTATCTACTAATCCAATAGTAATTGCCGCTGCTGAAAAACTTCCAAAAAGAGAAAATGACCACGCAACGAGAAAATATCCGGCAGCAGGAATTTTGTCCCTCCAGGAAAGAACTGCTGCAACGAGAATAATAATGGAATAATAAAATGCTATTAAGCTGGCAAAGTTTGTTGTTATCACTAAAGGGATTGGAAGAAATGAGGTAATGAGAGCAATTAAACTTAAAATTATGCCGACTTTGAGGGCAATATCTATTCGGGGGAAAAACTCGTCTGTTCTTAAGAATCCTTGTGAGAAGATAAAACCAGTAAGCATTGCCCCAGATGGTGTAGCTGCAACCATGATGTTAGCAAAATCCGGATTTTCCTTATATAGGAATTGAAGGTTGAATCCGTACCAATCACCACAGAAAACAAACACCAGAAATAAATAAAGAACATACTTTAGGTAGTTTGCATCTCTCAGAGAAAAATAAATAAATAAGTTGTATAAAGCCATAAGTAACAAAGTTCCAATCATAATTCCATTGAAAATATTCATGTATCCAATTTGATTCAGGCTTTCCTTGTGTTCACGTAAATAAGGAACTCCCACTATGGCACCATGACTCGTAATTCGAACAAAAAGAGTTACTTCTTCTTTAGGCGGAAGGGTAATAGGGAGAATGATATAGGGAGAATTTACCGGACGAGCGTCATAGGATATGCTCATGCCTGTTAGTTCATACTGAATTCCCGACGAAGTAATAAGGTATGTTTCAACATTATCCAGCCATGGAGTTGGCAAGTCAAAGTAACTTCTTAATGCAGTTTCTTGACTGTTCTTCAGTACTATTTTTAGCCAAACTGCATCGGCTGTGTATCCAACTTTAATGGAATCGTTCAGTTCAGTAAATTCTTTTTCTTCAAGGGAAGATATGTCCACTATGGTCATTTTTTCCGAAGCATCCCGATAAATCTTTGAATAGGGGGCAAGGTTAATTGATTGATTAGATGTTGGAATTGTTAACGTCTCAGCCCAAGCAGAAGAATATAAAAAAAGAACTGTAAAAAAGAGGGAAATAAATCGCATAGACGTATTTACATGAGGTCAGTTATACATAAAACTCTTTGAATACCCAAAATGTTCCATCAGTTAATTACTTACCAAAAGGTTTTACCATCAGAATGAGCTTGGGTAAAAGGGTAAGAACCGCAAGAAGTGCTGTGAACATCGCCAGAGCGGTGAAAAAACCAAAGTAAATTGTTGGGATGAAATTCGACAATATAAGAATGGAAAATCCAAATATTATCGTAATAGACGTATAGTAAACTGCTCTGCCAATGTTGGTGTGACAAATATGCAGGGTCTTGATGTAGTCCTTGTGAATCGCAAACTCCTCCCTGAAACGGTAAATATAATGAATACTGTTGTCAACAGCAATTCCTATCGTTATTGAGGCGATGGTAATGGTCATCATATCGAGGGGAATTCCCAACAGTCCAATAATTCCTAATATCAGTCCTGCTGCCAGAATGTTCGGAATAATACCAATAAGCGAAAGAGTAACCGACTGAAAGAGAATTAAAAACATTATCGAAATTCCCAGCATCACAAACCCAATGGATAAAATCTGTGATGAAAAAAGACTTTGCAGCATATTGTTGTATAAAACAAGAATTCCAGAAATACTAAATTTATCCTCCGGTATATTCAGTGTGTGAGCAAGATCGTATTGTATTTTTTTGAGCAGTTCGTTTCTTCGCAACCCATCCTGAGAATCTTTAATCCTCAGGGAAATCCTTGCTTCATTGTTTTTTATTGAGATGTAGGGGTCAATTGCCTGATTTCTGATGTCCAGAGGAATTTTTTTGTACAAAATCGCAAGTTCAATGCTGTCAAGTTCCCCCTTTTTAATTTCTTCTGCAACCCTTACAGAAGAAGCAAGAGAAATAACCTTGCCCACCGCCGGAATACTTTCCAGATAGTCGTGAACCGCTTTAATTCTGTTAATTTTTCTTGGTTGAAACCATGTGTCGGCAGGATCGCTTTCCACAATTCCGGAAAGGTAATCATCCTCCAGATAATCTTCCTCCTCTCCTTCACTGCTTTTTGTTTCAGAAACAGTCTTGTTTTTTTCTTCTTTTTTATTGTTGAAACTCAACGTAATATCCAAAGGAGTGGTTCCCCCCAGCTTATCGTCTATAAGCTTCATGCCCTGATATATTTCCGTTTTTTTGCTGAAATAGTTGATGAAACTGTTTTCCACCTTAAGCTTGGAAATGCCAATGCCACTTACGACAAATAGCAGCACGGAGAAAACAAGAATCGTGTTTCCGTAGGTTTCAGTAATTTGGGCAAGTTTTGCGGTAATAATTGATTTTGTCGGCTCCTTGTAGCGGGCATCAAGTTTTTTCAGAGAAACAAGCAGTGCAGGAAACAATAAAAACGTGGTGAGAAAGGTTACCGCAAGTCCTATGGACATCATCCAGCCAAAATCAATAACCGGCTTAATATCGCTGAAAATCAACGAACCAAAGGCAATAATGGTTGTTAACGCTGTGTAAAGACAGGGCCACACCATTTTTTTTACCGTCATGGCAACAATATCTGCCTGATCCGCTTCTTCCATTTCGTGGGTAAGCTGAAGATAGCGAACAATGAGATGAACGTTCATCGACATCGTTAAAATCAGCATCAACGAAATAAAATTTGATGAAATAACCGTTACTTTCCATTGAACAAACCCAAGAATACCGACCATCAGAAGTCCTGCAAAAATACAACTTACAAGGGGCAGCGTAACAAAACGAATTTGACGAAAAATAATCGATAAGGTTAAAACAAGAAAAGCAAAAACCCCGATGCCGAAAATGACCAAATCATTTTTAATAAAGGTAATCATGTCGTCGGTAATCATGGGAATACCCCCAAGGTGCAGTGTTCCCTTATCCCGGTATTTATCCAGAATCGCACGAAATTCCCCAATATAGGTATGGGTTTGTTTGTCCAGAAGTCTCTTTCTTTCGTAGTACTGCTTAGTAACCGTGTCATACTCCTTTTGCAGTTCCGGGGAAAGTGGACCTTTTTGCTTTAACGCAAAAAAATCCTTTCTTTTTGTTGCCAGTTCCCGTATTTTTTTATCGTTCTTCAGGTTAATGAGAATTCCGGTTGTTCCTCCATCAAGACTAATAATGTACTCCTTGTAGAGAAAACTTTCCGTAAGCTCCTTTTTTGCTTTTACTTTATCAACTCCCTCGCTTTCAATAGTCGGTACACCATCGGCAAGTTCCGTAAGCTTTTTGTTGGAGCTTGTAAGGAGAGGTAAATCAAGGAGGGTAATAACTGAATCAACATTGTTTACCTTTTGTAAATCATTCTTCAGGCTTTTAAGGGTCTTTAAGGTCTCATCGGAAAACAGATCTTTTTCAGGTGTAAACGTGACCAATAAAAACTCCATGGTTCCGTATCGCTTAACCACCTGACGAAACTTTTCGAGGTCTTTATCATTTTCCAGCAATAACGAATCGGTTGAGGCATCCAGTTCAAAGTTTTTTGCGTGGTAAATGAAAAAGGAAAAAAGAAGGCTAAGAAGGACAATAACCGTGAAGGGATGGTGCAGTATTGTTCTTTTATAAAGTTGAGCTACACGTTCTGTAATCAAGATTTAACGGTTAATTTAATAAAAATAGTATCAAAATAATAATTGGGTGTTAAATTTTATACTATTTACGTCTTCAAACAAATAAAACAGTATGGATAAGAAGGAAAACTCCGGTATTTACGTTATAGAGATTTATCTTGCTGAATCTCAGGACATTACGGTTGGCAAACTGGGAACATTGACCTTTTCTTACGGATATTATTATTATATTGGCAGTGCAAAGAAAAACCTTTCCCAAAGGGTTGCCCGACACCTGAAGATGCGAAAAAAAAGTA
>JADGAW010000110.1 GCA_015231815.1 Nitrospinota bacterium | reverse complement strand
ACTATTAAGCTGTCAGAATATAACAAAGTCCTTTGGTTCCCAAAGACTTTTTAAAGAGATATCACTGGGAGTAAATGAGGGGGAATCAATCGGATTAATCGGACCAAACGGTTCAGGCAAGACGACCTTTCTGAAAATTCTAGCAGGAATTGAAAAGAAGGATAGCGGAGAAATTGCCCTCAAACAAAACACCCGACTTGTTTACCTACCCCAGTCAGATATATTTCCCCAAAAAACCAGCGTGGAAAATGTTTTATTGGATGCCCTAGGCAAGGTTGATAGAGATGAAACAGAAAAATACAAGGAACTTCATAAAATAATACGACTGTCTCAATTTCCAGATGAAAACCAAATAATTGAAACAATGTCTGGTGGTTGGAAAAAAAGACTTTCTATCGCTTGTGCCCTTATTCAATCACCCGATTTGCTTCTTCTTGATGAGCCGACAAACCATTTAGACCTTGAAGGAATTCTTTGGTTGGAAAACCTTCTCGTAAATGCTTCTTTTTCCTTTATGGTTGTCTCCCATGACCGTTATTTTCTTGAAAATGTATGCAATATCACCATAGAATTAAACCGTTTATACCCTGACGGTTATTTTAGATATGAGGGCAAATACAGTGAGTTCATCATGGAGAAAGAAGCCTTTGCAAAAAATCAACAAAGCATTGAAGCCAGCCTTGCCAATAAAATGAGAAGGGAAACAGAATGGTTAAGCAGAGGTCCAAAGGCAAGAACGACAAAGGCAAAAGGAAGAATTGACAGTGCCAATCATCTTTGGGAACAGCTGTATGAAATTCGAATGCGTAACTTAAGTAACAGGAAAATTGGCATTGACCTTAACTCTACTGACAGAAAAACCAAGCGTCTTATAAACGTTGAAAATCTGGGAAAATCTTTAGGGGGAAAAACCCTTTTTAACAATCTTTCACTTACCCTCTCCCCAGGAATGTGTTTGGGAATTATGGGAAAAAACGGAACTGGGAAAAGTACATTTATGTCACTTCTGGAGGGAAAACTTAAGCCAGATTCGGGGAAAGTTGAGTATGCCAACACCCTTAAGGTCGCAGTATTTGATCAAAAACGTGAACAGCTCGACCCCGATATGAAACTAAAGATTGCTCTTGCTCCCTCAGGCGATACGGTGGAGTATCGAGGTCGATTAATTCATGTGGCAAGCTGGGCAAAAAAATTTCTATTCAAAACAGACGACTTGGAAATGCCCATAAGAAAACTTTCCGGCGGTGAACAGGCTCGAATTCTTATAGCCCGGTTAATGTTAAAGCCGGCAGATATTTTACTTCTCGATGAACCAACCAATGACCTTGATATTCCAACTCTTGAAGTCTTGGAGGAAAGCTTACTTGATTTCACCGGAGCAATTGTATTTGTATCCCATGACCGTTATTTAATGGACAAGCTTTCAACGCATATTATGGGAATTGACGGAAAAGGAGGAGTGGAATTTTTTGCTGACTTCGACCAATGGCTCAAAGCAGAAAATGACAAAGAAAAAGATAAGAAAAAGGCAGAAAAATTAATTGAAACAAAAAAGAAAACAAAAAGACTCTCCTACAACGAACAAAGAGAGTTGAGTAAAATCGAAGAAAAAATCCTTAAAGCAGAGGATGAGGTAAAAAGCTTTCAGGAAAAATTATTGGAAAAAAGTATTACCAGCAACCCCGGTCTGCTGCACGAATATTGTGATAAATTAAAAGCTGCTCAGGAAGATGTCGATACCCTTTATAAGCGATGGGAAGAACTTGAGAACTTAAAAACCGCTTAAAACTGAACATTTCCCCTATCCATTTTCTTTAGCGGTCATTTTCTCAATAACAATTTTCACCACTGCTGTTTTTTCAACCTCTTTATCTGTAAATTCTCCATACCCACCTTCTGGTTGATACTTTTCCATTAACCCCCTCAATGCAATAATTTTCTCTTCTTTTGATTCAACAATAAACGCCTGCCCCAAACAAGAACACTCTTATAATGATACGATGCCATGCAGGGATCGCCAGAACTCTTTATGTATTGCACCGGAACATCAACCTCAAAACAAACCTTATTATTTCTTTTAATATCTTCAATCTTTTCTCCGGTTTTTGCAGAATGAAAATACAGAGCATCATTCAGATAAACAAAGTTCAAAGGTTTAATATTGGGAAACCCTTCTGTCCCGATGGTTGCAAGTCGTCCAACCTGTGCATTCTTAAGTAATACAATAATTGCTTCCCGGTCATTTATTTGCCGTTCTTTTCGTCTCATTTTCTTTAATTTGAGTTCCTGAAAGTTGTTTTACTTGAAGTCGGCTAACAAGTTTTGGGTTATAAAAGGAGTAAGTTTTTCTGCAACAAACTTATGTCCGGCAACATTCCAATGATCATCGGTTTTGTAAAAGAGTTCGTTGAGGTTCTTTGTGGGGTTTTCTGCCATTTCTGCCATTAAATTGTATTGTGGAATTCCTTTTTCTCGAAGAAATTCTTCAATAATCCAATAAATTTTTATCTTCTCGTCCATTGAAACAGTTTGCATTGAGCTTAGTTTGCCTTTATAGTCGAAGTAAAAAACGTAAAACTTAATATGCTCTTTTTTCAATTTTTCATTAAGATGGTTCAACAGTAAAAGCTCAAGGATTAAAGGATCACTATAGGCAAGACCTTTATGATAATCAGCTTTTTCAGAGTCAGGAACACTTTTTTCCTTGTCTTCAAATTGATGATACTTTTTCATATAAGTAGCAACATACTCTTTTTCTTGGGATGTTGTTGGTTTTCGGGCAAAGACGTTCCCACGTTCATTTTTCGGTTCGACTTTCACCTCTGCCTGAACTTTTTCTCCACTTACTTTTTCATCTTTGTTCATTTTCGGCAAAACTTTCATCTTTTTTTCATGTAGATAGTTAGCTTTAAGCCACTTAATGAACTGTCCCTCGAAAATGGCATACTTTACCCGAATAAAGGGATAAACCCTCGTTTTTTCCGAAAGAAAAAAGTTAAACCTTCTCCAAACATACTCGATTTGTTTATCCAATGGAGGATGTTTATGCGACCCTTCTATCAATGGGTCGGGGTAAGCCTTTCGATAAAAAATCGAATTATCAACCATGTCGTTATGAATATAAAGGGCATGTAACACAAAATCCGGATTATATTTATACGCCATGGTATTAAAGAGCTGAATTTCCTGAGTTAAACCAATTGCCCGAACCCCGAAGTTGAGAAATTCTACCTTTTTGTTATGAATTTTCATCGTATTTTCCATGATTGTATGAAAGTTGTCCTTTTGCGGAACCTCAAGAGCAGCACAGAAAGAATCTCCCAGAACAATCCCCCTCAGAGTATCGGCAGGTTTTTTCTCAGGGTACTCAATATCCAACATTCCAATAGAGTTTGTTGTAGCATGAGGCATGAATTCCGGGCTTTGTACCGGTAAAACAATATCAACATCCCTGTTAGGCATTTGAAACATATCAGCAACGGTATGTTTTATTTTGTAGGGCATAACGGTTTGATAGCCAATAAGTCTCAGAGTCATATCAACACAAAAGAGGATGAAGAGTACCGTTCCCAAAAGCAATAAAAGGTTTATTTTTAGTCTTTTCATAATTATGAAACCATTTTCTTTACATGATTAAAAACCTCTTCCACGGTAATTGAAGTCATACAGAGAGAAAGTCCTTGATGACACTCTGGAAGTTTATTTTGAAAGCAGGTAGAGCGACACTCAAGGTCGGGAACAAAAACAGAACAATAGTTTTCATACTGATATCCCCAGTTTTCTGGAGAAATCGTTCCATATAATGCCACAACTGGCTTTTCAAATGCTGCTGCTATATGAACTGGCGAACTATCATAACTGATAAGAGCCTTAGATTCTTCAACCAATGCGATAAATTCCCGTAAATGCAACTCACCTTTAAACATTACTGGCGGGGTATCCAATAAAAGTTCAATATTCTTCAACTGGTTTTCCTGACTCGGACCACAACTTAAGACAACTGCAACCTTCAGTTCAGTTTCTATTCTTTTGATTAATTCCGCATATTTTTCCGGCTGCCATTCTTCACTTCTTTTTTTTACTGCAGCATGAATTAAGATAAAGCTACCTGAGATTCCCTTTTCGAAAAGTTTTTTACGAATATTTTTTGTTGTTTCTTCTGCAACAAAAAGTTCTGTATTTTCTTTATTAATGGTTAATCCCAATTCTTGAAGAACCTTAAGATAAAACTGGCGGGCATTGAGTCCTTTGCGAAGAAAATGAATATGCTTTTGATAATAAAACTTTCTTTTTCCGTAGCCAACGGTAAGCTTTCCACCAGAAAAAAGGGTTAATAGTCCACTGGTAGGACCTCCATGAAAATCTATTACCCAGTCATAAGCTTCCTTTCTTAAATTCAGAATTAAAGATACCAGATGAAAAAAGCCTTTTGTTTTGTCAAAAACGATAATTTTGTCAACATGAGGGTTATTTTCCAATACCGCTTCAAAACCTTTTTCAACAATCACGCTCAGGTGAGTATCCGGGAAGTTTTCCTTGATTGTTCGATATGCTGGGACACTGATAATTAAGTCGCCAATTAAACGAAGCTTAATGACAAGAATTTTCTTTGGCACAATAGTCATTTGGGATAAATTTATTGATGGATTGATAGCTATATAAGCTGATGGCAAAACAACCTTCCTCTTTTACTTATATACCAATATACTCATCCATTGTGATATAAATTATATCTTACGATTAACCTGAACAAGAGTGGATGAGCACAAAGAAATACGAAATTTCCTTAAATACCACCCTTCAATGGGAAGAACTAATTGAGGAAATTCTTAACGACCTGAACATACAGAACCCCTACAGCTATTACCCTTATAAGGAAGATTTTGTTTCCGTTGATAGAGAGAGGTATAACCTAGTCATTAATTTTCAGTCTCATGAAAAAGACAAAGATATTTCACGACTCAAAAAAGGACTCAGAAATAACATACCGGAAGATTCATGGGATATTGAAGTAAAAGAACTGAAAGAAACTGATTGGCAAAATGAATGGAAAAAGTTCTTTAGTGCATTTGATATTGGAAAGCGATTAAGAATTGTTCCAGCATGGGAGGAGGAAGTACCAAGCAACAGGGAAACAATAATTGTTGATCCCGGAATGGCATTTGGAACAGGAGGTCACGCAACAACCTTTCTTTGTCTGGAAGCTCTCGAGGAACTTATTCACGCAGAAGAAAATGTTTTGGATTTTGGCGCAGGCTCCGCAATACTTTCTGTTGCATCAATAAAACTGGGAGCAAAAAGGTGTGACGCTGTTGAAATCGACCCTGTGGCTGTTGGGTATGCTGAATCAAATATTGTTATGAACGACTGTCAAGGGGCAATATCTATTATTTGCGGTGATAGTTCAGCCATACCAAACCAAGAATATGAAATTGTCATAGCAAACATCACCATTGACATAATTATGAAGGAGTTTAATATTCTCTGGCAATTGGTAAAGTTTGAAGGATTCATACTTTTGTCCGGGATAATATCTGACCGACAAGATGAGATGAACAATTTTCTTAAAAAACAAGGAATCAAATTCGACCTAAAAGAAAAAGACGGATGGTGTCGCTATCTCATTCAAAAGAAAGACATTTGATAACGAAGGTAAAAACCTCTTTTTTATTTATTACGTCCTTTAGGAAGAAAACTATAATGAGACTTACTTTAATCCATACTCTGAGTCACGTGTATTAGAATTTCCCTCGATGACTTTGGTACCGGCTACTCCTCATTAAGCCATTTAATCAAAATGCCCATTGATGAACTCAAAATTGACCGTTCTTTTATCATCAATGTTATGAATAAAACCGATGATGCAGCAATTACGGATGCAATTATTTCAATGGCACATACCCTTGACCTTCAGTTTATTGCCGAAGGGGTTGAAACCCATGATCAACTAGATTTTTTAAAACACAAAGGTTCCATAAACATTCAAGGTTTTATTTTTAGTCCTCCGGTATCTGGCTCTGATTTTGAAAAATTACTTTCTGAAAGATACAAAGTATAAGTATCACTAATAAACATTGTCTTTAAAGCCCCTTCCACACTTTCATCACCTCTAGTATTGAACTGTACTACAAATGGCATAAGAATTGTTAAGAAGAAATAATCGATGTTTTTTTGACACTTATCTGAAAGAAGGGAAAAAATGGAAATTTTATATGTACTCCTAGCAATCTGTATATTAGCTTTAATTTTTGTGAAAACATCCTCACGTTTTAATAAAGACACCGAACCTGATTTAAACAGTGGTGAATGGTTTATTGATAACATTCATGCTACATATGAGAAAGAAGGAACCCCCCTATAATATTGAGAAATAAAATTGTAATGAACATACAAAAAACGTTAGAGAAAATAAAAAAGAATATTGATGGTGCTCTGGAGCAAATCAGCAAATCAGAACCAGAGAAAAGCAATAAAAGTAAAAAACAAAGAAAAAAGCGTTCCAGAAAAAGAGAAACTACTTCCAACAAATAAGTATTCTCATAAATCCATACAACGAATGTTTCCTGTCAGACCAGAAAAAGAAGAAGCTCTTAAAAAACGCATGAAAACATTAAACATTCATGAAAAAGATATCTCTGAATCATATATTAGATCTGCCGGGAGCGGAGGGCAAAAAGTAAATAAAACCTCAAGTTGCGTTTATCTCGTTCATCTTCCCACTAAAACAGAAGTTAAATGTCAAAAAGCCCGTTCTCAATCATTAAACCGCTATCATGCTCGGGTTCTTCTCTGCGATAAAATCGAGATGATTTTATTGGGAAGCCAAAGTAAAGAAGCTCAAAAAATTAATAAACTCAGAAAACAAAAACAAAGACGTTCGAAAAAATCATCCAGGAAATATTCAGAAACAGACTAACTCCTTATCATAAAGCAGTTACAGTCAATATTAATTCCCTTAGAATTTTCACAAACAGTATAAAATAAACAAACTGTGAGTTTATAATAGATGTAGAGAACATTCTTAACAAGAATCAAAGGGAGGTGTTTATTATGGCTGCAATTGACAGAGTAAACCATGATGGCGCAATAAGAAGTGCCGCTTATGAAACAAGTATTGCAATAACACAACAGGAACGAACACAAAACGACTACAATCATCAAAAAGCTGTCGCCAGAGATAGGGTAGAAGAGAGAGACACACAGCTCATTCAGGAAATAGCCCAC
>JADGAW010000010.1 GCA_015231815.1 Nitrospinota bacterium | reverse complement strand
GTAAAGGACTTGAATTCTTTGTGGTTTTCTGTCCTTTTATGATGAATTCTTCCAAACTAAATAATAAGAATAATTTTATATTTCATAATGAGAAGAGTGAACCCGTATATGTTTTGGATGGTGAAAAGGTTGAATACTCAATAACAATGGCTGAAAAGGAAGCCCTAGCAGAAAACCTCAGGCTTTTATACGTCGCACTAACAAGAGCAAAAAGTCTTTGTTATCTTTTCTGGGGAAACATAAAAGACAGTGAAACTTCTGCTCCTGCTTATCTTTTTCATGGTTTTGATAGTGCGGAAACTTTTTTTGCACATGCTCAAAATATTAAGAAAATGAACGATGAGGATATTCTTTCTGGTTTGCAGACAATTTCTGCGAAACATTCAAGTTTTATTGAAACGGTTGAACTTAAAGAAGCATCAGAAGAATTTTTCTACTTAAACGATGAGAATAAGCTGAAAGAACATTTATTTTCAGGAACTATTGACAAAACCTGGAGGCTCTCAAGCTTTTCTTCACTTGTTTTTGAAAAACCGTATGAAGTTGAATCTTCTGACTATGATGCGGACACGTTAAGGGTTAACCAAAAAATATTTCCTGAAAAGGAACAGCAGGGGATTTTTAGCTTTCCTGCTGGAACAAAAGCAGGTATTTTCTTTCATGATATTCTGGAGAATATTGATTTCACGGAAAAAGATGAGGGCATCATTCGATTATTTATTCGGAAAAAACTTGATGAGTATGGCTTTGAATTAAGCTGGGAAGAGGTTGTTTACGGTTCTATAAGGAATGTTCTTGATACTCCTCTTTCTGATGGTAAACAGATGTTTACCTTTTCGGACATAACATCCGATAAGAGATTAAATGAACTTGAATTTCATTTCCCCATTAAAAAATTTAGCCTCGCTAAAGCTGAGTCATATGACTCCTACAAAGCAAAGGGTGTAATGAAAGGCTTCATTGACCTTATTTTTGAACATAATGGAAAATTTTATATTGTTGATTGGAAATCAAATCTGTTGGGTTATGCCCTAGAGTCTTATAGCCAAGAGGAAATTAAAAAAACAATGATGGAAAAAAACTATCATATTCAGTATCTTATATACAGTGTTGCGCTTCATCGTTATCTTTCCTTATCGGTTAAAAACTATTCCTACGAAACCCACTTTGGAGGGGTTTTTTATATTTTCCTTAGAGGAATTTGTAGAGAATCAAAGGGAGAAACAGGAGTTTTTTTTGATAAACCCGACAAGAAAATCATTGACGGAATAGAGTAAATATGGCAGATTTTAATTTAAAAGAACTTAATGAAGTTCTTGAACATCTTCACCGGAGAAATAAAACGTTTCGGTGTAAGTTGATTGAATACCTTCTGAGTCTTTATAAAGAAGATAAGGATTTAAAAAAAATAAAAAGCGTAAGTGTTGAGAAAATTGTTGATGCTGTCTATGGTCCCCCTCCAACAATTCAAAAAGAGTACAATGCATTTCTCAAGAAGAACAGAAAAAAATACTCTTCTCTTAAATCTTCTTT
This sequence comes from Nitrospinota bacterium, assembly GCA_015231815.1. Lineage (GTDB taxonomy): Bacteria > Nitrospinota_A > JADGAW01 > JADGAW01 > JADGAW01 > JADGAW01. Next base: position 22,093 of record JADGAW010000010.1, on the reverse strand, counting down.
GAATACAACCTTCAGAAATCTTTTCTCAAAAAAGAAAAATCCAAAAAGAATTGGTGTTACCTTTGAAAATACTTTTGGGTATCTTCCTGAAACTAAAGATGAGATTATTAAAAAACTTTCCCTAAAGCTCGATATCCTTACCATTAAACTCAAAAATCCACTAAAAGAAGGAATGAAAGGGGACAAGAATCTTGAGGATTTAAAGGAAGAAGAAATTACTCAAGAAAACCTTGATGAAAAAATAAAGGAACTGGATGAAAGAGTTGATGGAGAGATTGATATCACATCTGATGAGCATGGAAAGGATGGTCATAAGATAAAAATTCAAGGGGTCGGAGTTAAGGATTTGGACTTTGAATCCAAGAAGGAAGAAGAGAAGAATAAAGAGGACGAAGAAGGTGAGAGTGAAGCCTTTGGGGAAGAAGATGAAGGAGATAACAGCGCAGGTGATAAAGAAGATGAAGGCAAAGGCGAGGAAGACAAAGGAGAAGCTGAGAAAGATAAAAAGGGAGAAGGTGACAAAGATAAAAAGGGAGAAGCTGACAAAGATAAAAAGGGAGAAGGTGATAATGATAAGGAATTAAAAAGACCAGACTTTGAAAACAAGCTTGAAGAGGGAGAAGAAGGTGCTGTCATTAAAATTGATGATAAAGGTGGAGAATCCGTTAGTGTAACCGAAACTGTTGACGGAAGAAATATTAATGTAGCAAGTCAGGTTGAGGTGGAAGAAGAGGTAGGAGCTTCTACGGAGGAAGAGGAAAAAGGCGAAGCAGCAGAAGAAGCAAGAAAAAAACTTGAATATGATGAAAATAAAGAAGGGGTGAAATTAAAAATTGATGCTGAAAGTGATATTGCTATCAGTGTTGTTGAGTCCATTGACGGTACAACTGTTGAAGTTGCTCAAGAAGTTAAAGTTGATGAGGTTGGTTCTAAAGGGGAAGAAGAGGAGAAGGGCTTTGAAGGAGGTCATAAGGAAGAACAAAAAGAAATTCATGAAGAAGACCATGAAGAGGAAAGCGAACCTCTTTCAGAACCAAGCGATGACGAAAAAGATTTATTTACTGATGGAGATTTAGGGCAGGGGCTAGGAGCCGGAACAGGTAAGATAGAAAAACCTCTCAGTCGGTTGATGAGAATTGAGGCTGGAACTTTTATTTCTGGATGCAATAGTGATGATGTTGCTTTCCGACCTGAGAAAAAAGTTGAAATAGGAAAATATAACTTTGGGCAATTTCCTGTCACCAATAACTATTTTATGAAGTTTGTTGAAGCTACAAACTATATTACTGAAGCAGAAATAGAAAATAAAAGTTGGGTTTTTACGGGAACGGTATGGAATAAAGTTGTTGAAATTACTGAAGACGGTTTTGAAAAGGAATCAATTGTTTATGAAAAAGGTCACCTTCTTGAAGTAGAAGGAGCCAACTGGAAACATCCTTCAGGACCATTAAGCAGCATAGAGGATGCTCTTGATAAACCAGTGGTGCATATAAACTTAAAAGAGGCACTTGATTTCCTCCAATGGCGTTCAAAACTTACGGGGAGAGAGTTCAGGCTTCCAACCGAGTATGAATGGGAAAATGCAGCACGAGGGGAACAAGGTCTGATGTATCCATGGGGTAATGAGTGGGAGGAAGAAAAGTGCAATTCTTTTGAAAGCAAAAAAAACGGGCTTTCTGATGTTGATCAGTATGAAACAGAATCACCATACAAAATTAGGGATATGATGGGGAATGTATGGGAATGGACTCTTGGAAAAGACAGACCATTAACAAACGATGAAATTGCCTTAGTCTTGCACTCCAAGCTCAGGAAGGATTTTCCTGTTCTAAAAGGTGGGTGTTGGATGACATCAAAAGAAAACCTGAAAAGTTACTATAAAGTGCAATACCCAGCGTCAATGCGTTCAAACTTTATTGGTTTTCGTTGTGCTCGCTTTCCAGTAGATGATGAACTTTAGTACATGCAGTGAAGGTGAAGGGTGATGAGTGAAAAGTGAAAGGTATGGTTTTAATTTGTTTACCCTTCTAACATTATGGATTAAATGTATTCTTTTGTAATATAGGTCACAGAGGTTACGAAGGTCTACCCTTATACTTTAAGTAAAAACATTACTAAAGGAGGTGAGTCTCATGACGAAAAATGTTGGTGGAATAGATAAAATTGTTAGGATTGTTGCAGGAATTGCAATTGTAGGAGCAGGCGTTATTTTTCAAAGTTGGTGGGGTGCTTTTGGGTTAATCCCATTGGCAACAGGTCTTTTGGGCTGGTGTCCTCCTTATACAATGCTGGGAATGAATACCTGTAAAACGAAAAAAGAAGAATAATTTCTCTCTGTAAGCAAATTACTTTTTCTCTGGAAGCCTGACATAAAAGATTCTGCAATTCTCTTAGTTTTGTGGAGGACTTTTGTTGTGTAACGTGAATCAATTTCAATAATGAACCTTATTGCGAGGAGATACTGTTTTTGAGGTAAGTAAATGGTGGACAAAATGGTGTTGCGAAGCTTTTTTTGTTAGCAAAACATTTAACTGTTCAAAATAGACACAAGATTTATATGATTTTGAAAGCCTTGAATAACACGATTAATAAAAAACAACTGTACATATGGTTTCGGGTTATTAATGTGTCATACAATCTTGTCATCACATCATTTCGCTGGTATATTTTGAATGTTTCTGAAAAACCTATTTTTGAACCAGAAAGAAATTTTTCTATTACCACGACTCTCACCTCCCTTGGTTATTTCTTTATCTTTTCGGCAGAAATCTAAAAGAGAAAAGTAATTTCGGTAAATTTTGCCGATGCTGGGTTGATTGCATAAACTATTCCATGCTGTTTATGGGATTAAATAGTTTTTTATTTTTATTTATGCAAGAAGAGGAGAGTAGTAATATATCCCCCATGAGAAAGTCGTTCCCCTTGTTTAACTTTTGAAAAGATGATAGTAATCTTAAATGTGATTGTAGGAGTTTTTATTGGTCTCTACGGTGATACATTTTTGACGCATGTAATATTACCGTTTTTTTGGGGAGTTATTTTTTGTGCGCTAACTTCTGTTTACCGACAGGATGAATTTTGTAAAGCAATGGAAAATGCTGAAAGAAACAGTTTAATAAAACGTTTTGGCATGAACCCCGCTCAGTTATTTTATTTATATGAATATCTCAATGCACTCTTTATTTCAATGATATTTTCTTTAGTGACAGGATTTGTTGTCGTTTATTTGAAATACCAGCTATAGTTTTTCGAACCTTTCTCCATTGAGGAAGAGATCTTAAGGTACTTTCTTCAGATGAATGTTTAAAGGACGGAAAAGGGAAGTAAGGAAGTAGAAAGAAGTCTATTCTATTGGAGCGTTATTTTCATCAACAACAATAATTTTTGGCTTGTGGTTGAAGGCTTCTTCTTCATTTATGAGAGCGTAAGCAACAATAATAATCATATCCCCCTTTTTTACCTTATGCGCTGCTGCTCCATTTACTGAAATCCTGCCGGAACCTGCTTCACCCTTTATCGCATAGGTGGTGAACCGTTCTCCGTTGGTAATGTTGTATATCTGAACCTGCTCGTAGGGCAGAAGTTCAGTTTTTTTCATTAAAAGTTCATCAATCTCAATAGAGCCTATATAGTCGAGGTCACATTCTGTAACAGTGGCTCTATGGATTTTGCTTCTCAACATTATTTTCTGCATGGCACTAAAACTCCAAATTATCGATGAGACGGGTGTTTCCAATAAATACAGCAACCAGAATAATTGAATTATTGTTGGCAGACCGAATTTTTCGAAGGGTGATTTTATCACATACCTCAACATAATCGATGCTCTTTATTCCTCCTTCTTCCAGTGAACGCTTACACTGTTCCAGAAGTTTTGAAACATCTTTTTCACCTTTATTATAAAGCTCAACGGTCTTTTTTAAAGATGCATGTATTGTTGATGCTTTTTCTTTTTCCTTCTCGGATAAATGTGTGTTTCTTGAACTCATGGCAAGTCCTGAAGTTTCCCTCATAATTTCACAACCAATGATTTCAATGTTAAAAGATAGGTCGAGAACCATCTTTTTCACTACTGAAAGTTGCTGGTAATCTTTCTTGCCAAAATATGCTCTATCAGGTGAAATAATATTAAAGAGTTTTGATACAACAAGAAGAACGCCACTAAAATGTCCTTCTCTCGTTGCCCCGCATAAATGTTTGGTTAACGTGGGAATCTCCATTACAATATCAGGCTTTTCAGGATATATCTCTTTTTCTTCCGGGAGAAATAAGACATCAACATTTTCATATTGGAGAGTTTCAATATCATTTCCAATTATTCGAGGGTAGGTTTGATAATCCTTCTTGTTGTTAAATTGAACGGGGTTTACAAAGATTGAAACAACCGTTATGTCGTTTTCGAGCTTTGACCTCTTTACAAGGGAAATATGCCCTTTGTGAAGAGCTCCCATTGTTGGAACAAACCCAACACTTTGATTGCTTTTTATATAATTGTTTCGTAGGGATAAAAATTCCTTGGCAGTTTTTATAACCTTCATGAAGTGTTTGACCTAGTTTTTCTTTGAACGAATAATTTCCCGCTCTCTTTTAATCAAGTAGCTGAGTATATCTTCCTGGTCATAGGTGTTAAGACCCGAGAAGGTCACCTTGTACCCTTCACCCTTCTTAGATACTCTTCCGGCAAGGTTTATGTGAAGAGGAGGAAAAATAGGGGGTTCAAGGTAAAGGTGGATGTTGGCTCCATCAAGGGAACCATCTTGTGCGGACATATAGAGCTCGTGACAACTCAGTTGTTTGCAGTAAGCTTCGTGATTAAACTCCTTTTTCAGGTTGTCTTTGTTAAAGGCAAGGAGTTTGATAAGGACATCAATTTTTTTTTCCAGATGGGAAAGAATGTCCTTAAGTTCCTGATTGAGTTTTTTGCCGCTATATTCTGCACGACTAAATTTTTCCTGAATTGTAAGGAAAATATCGTTTGAGGGTAGCCCTTCACGGTCAATGCTTCGGTTTTCCTTAATATAAACATTGAGTTCATCAAAAGTTTTCTCATTTTCTATAACTTTATAGTAAATCGGGAAGTTAACTTCAAGAGAAAGGTTCGAGATAAAATCCTGGCTCATAATCCACCCTCAAAAGTAAATTTTTCAGGTGCTTTTTTTCTTTTGTTTATTTCTTTACTAAGGTTTGTAATTTTTTGGTCATTTGCTCTTAATCGCTCAGCAAAGGTTCTACAAATTTTTAGGTAAAATTTTTCCCCGTCACTTAAGGGGCTTTCTTTGTTAAAGATATCATTTATGTCCAAAATAAAAAAGTAGGAGTTTTCCTGATTAGCCCGTACAAATGCAGATCGGGGTTGACTATCAATCGCAGCAATTTCCCCAAAGAATTCACCGTAACGAGTTTCGTAAAACAAAACGTTTCCTTCAGAGGAGACCATAAAACCTCCTTTTAAAAGGAAATAAATTTTACTGCTAATTTCTCCCTCTTTAAGAACTATATCTCCTTTTCCATATCTTTTAATTTTCCCCATCTCAATTATTTTTCGGGATTGATCTGCAGGCATATCCTTAAAGAAACCTACTTTTTGAATTAAATCAATTAAATCTTCCTTTTGCATTTTTTTATCATGGAGTGTGATTGAATAACCCATTATAACCAGAAGGGAATTTTTCAAGAAATCTTATAAACGTTAAAGATTTTTTTCCATATTTAAACTCCATGAAAGTAATTTTTCCTATAAAGGTAAAATGAGTTTGTTTTGTTTAAAAACTAAAAAATATCTTTTATGTGTGGTATTAACGGAATTTTTCATGTTGATGGCAAGGATGTTCTTAAAGAAACTGTCTTAAGAATGCGTGATTCCATTATTCATCGTGGATCTGATGATAAAGGTGAATGGCTTTCTGAAAATGCTGGCTTTGGCTTTTCCCGTCTGAGTATTATTGATACCTCTGAAGGGGGACATCAACCAATGGTTTCCGCCGATGGCAGGTATGTGCTTGTTTATAACGGAGAAATATACAACTATAAGGAAATTCGTCTGGAGCTTGAAGCTCAGGGGGTTGTATTTAAAAGTAACTCTGATACTGAAGTTGTTTTATATTCTTTAATAACGTGGGGCGATAAAGCATTGCTCAAATTCAACGGAATGTGGGGACTTGCATTATGGGATAAGGTTGAAAAAAATCTTTTTTGCTCTCGGGACAGGTTTGGTGTCAAGCCTTTTTATTATGTTTTTGACAGAAATACCTTTATTTTTGCTTCGGAAATTAAAGCTTTGTTAACGGTTCCGAACTTTAGTTTTTCTTTAAACAACAGAACCATTTACCGTTATCTTGCCTCCGGTTATGGATACACCGATCTCAATGATGAGACCTTTTATGAAAATATTTTTCAGCTAAAGCCCTCTCATAATCTGACAGTAAATAAGAATGGAGTAATGGAATCAAGATATTGGGATCTTGACCCTCAAAATGTTGATGAAAACAACCTTGAAGAGCAGTTTCTTGAGATACTTTCCTCCTCCGTAAAGTTAAGGTTACGAAGTGACGTCCCGGTTTCTATCGCTCTAAGTGGTGGACTTGATTCTTCAGCAATAGCGTTAATTGCTGCAAGGGAAACAGGGAAAATAGTTAATACCTTTTCCATTAACTATAAAATTAAACGAGCAGATGAAGGAGAGTATATAGAGGAAATATTAAACGTTATTGATGCTCATTCGGTAATTTCCTATCCCGATTTACAGAATATTTTTGATGATATGCCGGACGTTATGAAGTTTCATGATGAGCCATTTGCAAACCCCAGTATATATTCAGGGTGGCAGTTGTATAAGAATGTTGCAGAAAACAACTATAAAGTGTTGCTTACTGGTCAGGGTGGGGATGAATCGCTGGCAGGTTACACCAAATATTATGGGTATTTTTTTGCAGAACTTATAAAGCAGGGAAAGTTCAAAACCTTCATAAATGAACTGAGGGAGTATAAATCCTTTTTTGGTGGGAACAGACAAGAAATGATAAAAAACGCACTTTTTTTATTTCTTCATTCAATAATTTCTCCTCACTATAAACGTGACGTTTCCTCTGAGGAAACATACCTTTCACCAGAGTTTTCCAAAGAGTACAAGAATAAAGTTTACCCGATTCATAAAAGTTCAAACAGCTTGCAAAATAACCTTTATAATGCCTTTTTTCAATCTCCTTTACAGTCGTTGCTTCGTACCGATGACAGAAATTCCATGTCTCACGGTGTTGAATCAAGAGCTCCTTTTCTTGATTATCGTTTGGTTGAGTTTCTTTTCTCTTTGGGAATTGATAAAAAAATCAATAAAGGTATGACAAAAGCTATTCTTAGAGATTCTATGAAGGGCATAATGCCGGAAAAAGTACGCCTTCGTAGTTCAAAACTTGGTTTTTGTACTCCTCTGGAAGTTGCTGCTGGAAATGAAGGAAAAGAGTTCTTCATTAATAAACTTCATGGATTTGAGAATCTTTATGCGGAAAAGATTATTAACATTGCTTCTGTGACGTCATCATTTAAGACAATGGAAATGCAAGAAATAATTCCTCGTTTTTGGTCGCTTTACTCACTTAACCTTTGGCTGTCAATGAAGTAATGCATTAAGACGTGCAGGACAACAACATCTGTTGAAATTCAAGAGGAATCCTTCTTAAAAATTCTCTTATTTCCCGGCTATTTGATATAATCTTCCTCCCGGTATTTTGTGCAAACAAGAACTGACAGGAAACTTCAGATACGGAGAAGTGGCCGAGTGGCTTAAGGCGGCACCCTGCTAAGGTGTTGTACGGGCAACTGTACCGAGAGTTCGAATCTCTCCTTCTCCGCCATTTCTTTCCCAAAAAGGGTAAAAACCTTAAAACTCAGGCAGAAAAACAATGCCCACTTCTTAGAATAGAGTCCAGGAGTTCGTTCATAACCTTCTTGTCATATTCCGTTTTTACTTTATCGCAGTATTCTCTGTTGTCTGTTTTGGTTACACGGATAGTGGAAGAGTTACTGATATCTCGAAGAGAGTAGATTTCATTATAAGCAGCCATAACGACCTCCTTTCATTGTCAATATAAATAGCATATATTTACCTATCGACAAGGATAAATTTAAGCTTTAGGGCTTTCTGATATAGTTAGTTTAACGAAAAAATATAGAAAAAAGTCATAAAGTTATTTTTTTTATTTTCCGATATATTTGATTCATTGGCTCAAAATGTTTTATGGACAAAACTTTAATGAAAGGATACATATGTTTTACGCAATGAGAATGGTTTTTGGAGCATTATCCGGGTTATGGATTTTTTCCTGGGTAACAGCTGACAAACCTATTGAAATTAAATTTCAGGAAGGAATTGGCTTTTTGAAAGTAGCTGCGGTTAAAATTCTTAGCTTAGCGGACTATTTACAAACGTTAATGAAATAATTTTCCCTTTGGTTAAATACCTTTCCCTTTTTCTTCAGCAATAATTTCTCTCCTTTTTAAGGATATTCCCTCCAAGGCAGTATGTTAGAATTTATCACTATAACAATGTTTGTTTAACTCTGATTTTTATGCATGTGCTGCTTGTGTAACCTTCAATTTTTCGGTTCTTTTTTCAATTGAATTTTAGGATTTACTCTCAATAAAGCAAATATGGTTGGTAAAAAAAGACAAAATAAAGATGGAATTTCGTTGGCAATTAGTATTCTTCTTTTTTTGAGTGTTACCTTATTCATTGCGGGTATTTTTTTCTCCTGGAAATCAGTTCCCCAATTTGTTGATGTATATGACCTTTTCTACCATAACCCCAATAAAGTTCCACCAATTATAAGTAAGAAGTGGGAAAGTCTTTTCTTTTATTCTATGGTTACCTCGCTTATTTTTTCAATTACTGCAATTGGGTTAAAAAGCCTGAGACATAAAAGACCTTCTGACCATTATCCTGCCACTGCTGTTGTTTTAATTGTCATCATCACTCTTAGCCTTTATTTCTCTTAGTCGCATAATATCCATTGACTGCTTATGGGAAGTATGATTTAATTCCCATTTTAAAAACCAGATATATAAATCAAAAAATCTTATTGGAGTAATCAGTATGGCAAAAATAATTGGATTTGTAGGTAGTCCCCGTAAGGAGGGCAATACTGAAAAACTTATAAAAACTGTTCTGGAAGGAGCAGCAGAAAAAGGGGCGGAAACAGAGTTGATTTATTTAAATGACCTCAATATTAGAGGTTGCCAGGGATGTGACAAATGTAAAGAAACAAAACATTGCGCAACGGAAGATGATATGCTCCCTCTCCATCAAAAAATAATAGAAGCTGATGGAATTGTTGTTGGTTCTCCAATTTACGCCCACTATGTTACCGGACAGACAAAAACTTTTCTTGACCGATGGTACGCTTTTCAAAATAAGGATTTAACAAGTTGGATTCCAAAAGGTAAACGCTTTATTTTTGCAATAAGTTATGCTGAAGACGATAAAAACCTTTACCGAGGTGTTCTTAGTAGTCTTTCAGAAGCAATAACCCCCCTTAAACCGGAATATTCAAAAGCATTGATTTTGGCGGGAACTCAAGGAAAGGATGATGCGGAAAAAAACTCTAATGTTCTTGAAAAAGCTAAAGGGATGGGACAAGCTCTCGTATAAATTGTTTTACAGGTTTCTGGTTTCTTACAGGATGCTGAGAGCCTCTTCGTAGGTGTTGCATACCCCTACTTTTTTACCTAGACCGGTAATTTCAAATGTACGTGCAACAAAGGGGTCTGGTTCGTAGATTGCCATCTTTCCCTTTTTTCCGTTAATTTTAAGGTAAATCTGTACCAACTTATTTAAACCCGTACTGCTGATGCAACTGACCTTCTTAAAGTGAAAAATAAAGTTGAGAGTTCCTTTTGATAAAAAATCATTAACAAAGTCTTCTAACATTTCTAGAGTATCATTGTCCATCAGCCTGCCAGTAATACAAGCAGTAACACAATTCTTATCGGTTAATTTATTAATGTTCTCTATTTTCATGAAGACCTCCTTAAAAAAGCTTAATTCCAGAAAAAATATTTTAGTTCATTTCTTCATAATAATTCAAAAATAATATTCTTTGATCTCTAAAACTGAGAAATAGAGATAAAAACAAATTAACTTTTGAGACCATTGATGGAACAAGCTTTGAACGGATTTTCAACTGAACAGCAACTTCAATAAGAGGTGAAGGTGCTGTTCAGTTGACCTCGGAAGAAACGGCTGCTTCAAAGCTGTTTCTGAGAATGAGTTCAAAGTTTCTCCTATCAATTATTAAATTCTATCTTCTTTTTTCAGTCATTAACAAAGAAGACGGGTTTTCCCTCATTTTGTGACGTTAAAATAAAAACGATGGTTCCTATAGAAGTGAAATTAAGGGTGCAGTATAATGCCATAAAAAACTGTGGAGATATGTATGAAAAGAAGAAAATCAGTTCTTGCCGGAGCTTGGTATCCCGGGAACAAGGAAGACTTACTCAATAAACTTGAGAAATATTTTCAGGTAGTTGACGCTGATAATAATTCCTCTATTAAGGAAACCTCCTCCAAGGTGATTGTCCCTCATGCCGGGTATGCCTATTCAGGACTTTGCGCAGCGTATGGCTATCGTTCTTTAAGAAAAAAAGATATAAAAAAAGCGATTATTCTTTCACCTTCCCATACCTGTTTTTTAACCAAAAATGCACTTCCATCCTCTGATTTTTTTGAAACCCCTTTGGGAAATGTCTCTATAGATAAAAAAACTCTTGAAAAACTAACAGAATCCTTTTACTTTGAGGAAAACGATGAGGCTCATTCGATGGAGCATGCAGTGGAAATTCAGCTACCTTTTATACAGTACTGTTTTCCTGACATTTCTATTGTTCCGGTGGTTATCGGACATATTGGGGAAGAGGGCTTAAAAGAATCAGCGGTAAAAATTTCTGAAATTATTGATGAAAGCACACTTCTGATTATAAGCTCTGACTTCACGCATTATGGAGCAAATTTTAGCTATGTCCCTTTTACTGAAAACATTCGAGAGAACATTTATCAACTGGACGGAAAGGCTATTGACTATATTGTTTCAAAAGACCCTAAGGGTTTTTCTGACTATGTTTCTCAATCGGAGGCGACTATTTGCGGACAGCATCCTATAAGAATTTTGCTGGAACTTCTTCCTGAGAAAGAAAAGGGTGAGTTGTTGAACTTTTATACCTCAGGAGATGTAGGTGGAGATTTCAGTCATTCGGTAAGTTACGCTTCCATTGCCTTCCATTAATAATTGTGAACTGTTTTTAATCAACCTATGAAATTCCTTAAACCTTGATTTCTTATGAACAACGACAATATCGATACAATTACCAAAGAACAAAAAAATGCCTTAATTAAGGATTGGGTTTTTCAAGCAGAAAAAACGATAAAATCAATAAAAAAGGATGTTGAAGAGAAAAATTTTATTTTAGATTTTATTGAACGAGGTGAGTTTAGTAGCATGAGCGTCTCTGAACTCAAGGGTTTTGTAATAAAATCTATTCAAGAGGGAGAAAAAGAAATCGAAGATTATGAAAAAGCAATCTTTGACAAACAAAAACAGGAGTGTTGTAAATGCTTTGAGTTTTCGGTCAATGTAAAGAAAATAAAAGGCTCAGAAGATACTTATATTTGTGACGATTGTTTTGCAAAGATGAATTAGATGGAGAAAAACTATGGATAGTAAGGAATATGTTCTTATTGTTGAAGACAGTGATACCTTTAGAAAAGTCATCGTTAATTTGGTTGAGAAATATACTCCTTTCGAGACAATTATCACATCATCCTACAAGGAAACAAAAGAGTTGCTGACCTCAAAAAATCTTAACATTTTTGCTGTTCTTTCAGATATTCATCTTCCCGATGCTAATAATGGTGAGGTTATCGATCTTCTTATTGCAAAGAATCTTTCTGTTGTTGCTTTAACCTCAGATGTAAGTGAGGAATTGAGAAAGAACTTAAATGCTAAACCAATCGTAGATTATTTGCTTAAACGTTCTCCAGAAGATATTAAAGATGCTGTTGAATTTCTCAACAAACTTAAAAGAAATCAGGAGCTTAAAGTTCTTATTGTGGATGACTCCAAGATATCCAGAGAACACTTAAAAACTCTTCTTAAACCACATAAATTAATTCTTCTTGAGGCAGATAATGGTATAGACGGACTACAACGTTTAGATGAGAACCAGGATATTTCCCTCATTTTTATTGATTATGAAATGCCTGGAATGAATGGTCATGAATTTACCCAAAAAGTTAGAAGGAAATTCTCAAAAGAAGACATGGCAATTCTTGCGGTTTCAAGCGATGGTTCTTCCATCTCTAAATTTTTGAAATATGGTGCAAACGACTTCATTAAAAAGCCCTTTTCAAAAGAAGAACTCTATAGTCGGAGTTATACCAACATCGACAACCTGAAAATGACTCAACGCGCAAAAGAGGCTGAGAAGCTCGCCGAAGCGGAGGAGAACCTTTTAAGACAATATAGAACCGCTATTGACGGAGCATCAGTTGTTTCAAAAGCAAATACGAAAGGGATAATCACTTACGTTAATGAGGCTCTTTGTACCGTGAGTAAATATTCGAGAGAAGAATTGATTGGGAAAAATCATAATATTGTCCGTCATCCCGATATGCCTAAAGATGTTTTTAAGGATTTGTGGGAGACCATAACCTCTAAAAAACCTTGGTATGGCATTATTAAAAACAGGGCTAAGGATGGAAGTCATTATTGGATGGATTCCTCAATATTCCCCCTTTTGGACAAAAATGAAGAAATCATGGAGTTTATTTCAATAAGACATGATGTTACTCAATTTCAGGATTATCGAGAGAGCCTTGAGAAAAACCTTAACCTCAAGGAAAAGGATTTTGGTGAGGTACTAAGAGTTTCAAAAGCATATGAAAATGGCATTAACGAGAGCAATATTCTCTCAAGGGCAGACCTAAAGGGGAAAATAACCTATGTTAATGATGAGTTTTGTCGAGTGAGCGGCTATAGGAGAGAGGAAGTAATAGGAAAAAACCATAATATTGTTCGTCATCCTGATAACCCGAGGGAGCTTTTTAAGGATTTATGGGAAACCATTACCACAGGAAAAGTTTGGAAAAAAACAATTAAAAATAGAGCAAAGGATGGTTCAGACTATTATGTAAACACAACAATTCTTCCGATAACGGATGAAAATGGAAATGTACTGGAATATATGGGGATTCGTCATAATGTGACGGAAATAATAGAGCTTAAAAACGAAATCGAGGAAAGCCAGAGGGAAATCACCTACCGGATCGGCGAAGTTGCTGAAACAAGGTCAAAGGAAACGGGAAACCATATTAAAAGGGTTGCTGAATACTGTAAGCTCCTCGCTGAACTCTCTAATCTGAGCGAAAGAGAAATAGAACTTATATACTATGCCTCACCCTTGCATGACGTGGGGAAAGTGGCGATACCGGATTCTGTCTTGAAGAAACCGGGAAAACTTGATGAAAACGAATGGAAGACAATGAAATCTCACTCTAAAATCGGATATGAGGTTTTTAAAGATTCCAAAAGGGATATTTTGCAAACGGCGGCAATTGTTTCCCATGAGCATCATGAAAAATGGAACGGTACAGGCTATCCGAGGGGTCTCAAGGGGGGGGGGATACATGTCTTCGGGAGAATCACCGCCGTTGCTGATGTCTTTGATGCTTTAGGGAGTAACAGGTGTTATAAAAAAGCTTGGGAGCTTGATAAAATTATTGATCTTTTCAAAGAGGAAAAGGGACAGCACTTCGACCCTGCCTTGGTGGACTTGTTTCTGGACAATCTGGATCGTTTTCTGGAAATAAGGGACAAATTCGTAGATTGTTAGTTTTTTATTTTATTTCTGTCAATTTGGCAGGAGAGGGCATGTTTAACCATTATTGATGCAACTTCATCATGCTGGTCGATGAGATTGTGAATCGGAAGATCTTCGAGAGCAGCAAACATTTTTTTATCGCTTACCTTCACAATAATATTTGCATGTTTTGCGTAAGCGGTAATGGATTCGCTGACAAGGCGAATTTTTTGTTCATCCTCAATGGCAATAATAACGGCAATGGCTTCTTTTATATTTACCTTCTCAAGAATTGTTCTCTGAGCAGCATTTCCTAAGAGAACCTTATGTCCTTTTTTTAATGCTCCTTCTACAAGTTTGCGGTGGTTTTCTATTCCAATATAGATGAGTCCTTCTTCTTCAATTTTTTCGATGATTGTTCTTCCAAGGTGACTATAACCGCACACAACAATATGATATTTAAGCTCTTCGCCTACCTTTACTTCGGGTATTTTTTCTTCAAGGGGTGAAAACCTCATTAAAGAAACAATACGGGCGAGATTTTTCAGCATAAAGGGAGTAATAACCATGGAGAAAATAACAGAAATAACCATAAGTTGGTTTAATGAATGCTCAATGAGTCCGTAAGTTCGTGCAAGCTCAAAAACAGCAAAGGAGAATTCCCCTACCTGAGAAAGTGCTATGGCTGTTTTGAGGGAGGTAACTTTATCCGTCGCAAAATATAAAATTGCAAAAATAATAAAGAATTTTATGACCATTATGCTGGACATAACAGCAAGAATTGAGTGTATATTATGAAACAGAAAGCTCAGCTCAATCTGCATACCAACGGTTACAAAGAATATTCCCAGAAGAATATCCCGAAAAGGGGTTAGGTCTGCTTCAATCTGGTATTTGAATTTTGTTTCTGCAATTAAAAGTCCGGCAAAAAAGGCTCCCAAAGAGTAAGAAAAACCAAAAAAATGAGCAAGCATTGAGGAAGAAAAAACAATAAAGAGAATTGATGCAATAAATATTTCATGTGAATGGGAGTCAGTTACCCAAGCAAGAAAATGGTGAATAACATACTTCCCGATGACATAAAGAATTACCAGGATAAGCGCCGCACTCACAATGGTCTTTCCTATAAGAAAACCAATACTTTGCTCAGTGTTGGTAAAGAGAGAAATCATTAACAAAATTGGAATTACGGCAAGATCCTGAAAGAGTAAAATTCCCAAAGACTGAAAGCCGTACGACCTGCTTATCTCGCCCCCCTCATTGAAGATCTTAAGCACAATTGCAGTTGAAGAAAGAGCAAGTGCTGCTCCAATAATTAATGATGTTTTGGCATCAATACCAAAGAGAAAAAATGAAATTGCACTAAAAACCGCCATGCTTACCGTTACTTGTAACCCTCCATGGAGAAGAACTTCACGTCGCATGGAGTTAAGGTGACTAATGGAAAACTCTAGCGCAATGGTAAACATTAAGAACACAATTCCAAACTCCGCAACTTCATGGAGTATATGACTATTCTCTCCACTAAGTCCAAAAATCTGAGAAATAAGGAGTCCGGAAAAAATATAACCAATTATGGGAGGAATATGATGTTTTTTAAGGAAAACATTGACAACAATTGCGATACCCATTGTCACGATAATAATTCCCATGAGATTTTCCATGATTATTGCATTTATGCGTTTATTTTTCTTTCAGTAAAGCTTGACCTGATACCATACTTTCGAGTGATATTTTACTCTATGGAAATCATGATACTTTCTTTATAGTTTCTTTCATATCACCTTCCCGTCAACTGAAAAAAGAGAAAAAATGTATAATCAACAAAAGAAAAAATCAGCCTTATCTTGATGGTTACACTCAATATGAATAGAATATGATCTTAAGAAAAAAATGGCTCAACAGTTTAACCATAGCGATTTTATTTACCTTAATTTCCTTTGCCATTTATCGTCTTAACCCAGAGTTGTTGTATCTTTGGGAGCTTAAAAGTTACGACACCATGGTTAAAATGCGAGGTAGCCGAGCAGTTTCCGGACAGGTTGTCATTGTTGCGATAGACGAAAAAAGTCTGCAAAAAGAAGGCAAATGGCCCTGGTCACGTACTCTTGTTGCCACATTGCTCGATAAAATTTCCGAAGCAGGTTCTGCAGTAATTGGTTTTGATATTCTCTTTCCTGAAAAAGATAACTATATTCTTTTTGATACCTTAAAGAATCATATTGAAACCAAAGACATTTCAACTCTCAACAAAGAATCCCTGATTAAATGGTTGCGTGAAGTTGGTAACTCTGATGAAATTTTTGCTAATTCCATTGGCAATTCTGGTCGTGTTGTTATGAGCTATTCTGTCTATTCTACAGAGAGCCAGGCAAAAGAAGTGGCTTCAAAATTGGATGAAAAACAATCAATGGTTCTTGAATATTCGCAGTACTCCATTGTTCAACGTACTGATGACCCTAAGAATCCCGCACCATTACGACATATTTATGGACATGGAATGAGCATCTCGGAACTGGTGAATGAAGCAAATTCCATGGGGTATGTCTCCTTTGTTGCTGAAATAGATGGAACTGTTCGTTGGGTACCCATGGTTTTGCAATATGGACAATATCTCTACCCTCCTTTAAATATACAAATGCTCAAAGAGGCTGTGCAGCTACCCCTCAGTGTTCTCATTACTCCTTACGGTGTAGATAACGTGAGATTAGGGGATTTAACTATCCCGACAAATGAAGTTGGGGATTATCTCGTTAATTATTATGGTCCAGGGCAGACCTTTACCCACTATTCTGCCACTGATGTTCTTTCCGGAAAGATTGGTGCTGCTGAACTAAAAGGAAAAATCGTTCTTATTGGAGCTACCGCTGCTGGAGCACACGACCTTCACGTTACCCCCTTTGGCCCACTCTGCCCTGGTGCAGAGATTAATGCCACTATTATCGAAAATATTTTGAGTAACGACCATATTGTTCGACCCGACTGGTTTGCTCTCCTTGATATTGGAATGATTTTTGGCTCTGGTCTTTTGCTTGGCTTGGTATCCCTCTATTTAGGTCCTTTAATGACGATGGTGTTTCTTCTTGTTGGAGTAGTGGGCTATCTCATTCTGAACTATTACGTTTTTACGAGGATGGGAATGTGGGTGAATACCATCTATCCGGTTTTTACTCAAATTTTTGTTTATACGGGAATGACGCTCTGGAAAATAGTTTATGAAGAAAAACAAAAAAGGTTTATTCAAAAAGCTTTCTCTAAGTATCTCTCTCCGGTAATGGTGGAAGAACTTGCGAAAAACCCTGAGCTTCTTCAATCTGGTGGAAAAGAACAGGTTATGACGGTCTCTTTTTCAGATATGGTGGGGTTTACTTCTGTCTCTGAAAGCATGAGCTACCCAGAACTTTCCAAACATATGAACGAATACTTTACGGAAATGACAGCGATTATTTTAGAGGAGCATGGAACCGTTACGCAATACGCAGGAGATTTGGTTATGGCAATTTACGGGGCACCAATTCCAACTGATGATCATGCCCATCATGGAGTAATGGCAGCAGTAAAAATGAGACGCCGACTTGATGAATTAAACGTTATTTGGGGAAAAAGGGGCTTGCCGGAACTTGGAGTGCGAACGGGTATTAACTCGGATTATATGTTTTTCGGTAACCTCGGCTCTGAACAGGTTTATTACTATTCTGTTCTGGGAGATTCCGTGAACACAGCAGCACGACTCGAATCTGCAAACAAACAATATGGTACAAATATAATGATTTCAGAAAATACTCTTTTAAAACTTCAGGAAGGGGTTTTTAGAACACGGCTTTTGGATATTGTTCAGGTGAAGGGGAAAACCACAGCGGTGAAAATATACGATGTTTATGGCGAAACAAACATTGAGGTAAACCCAGAAGAATTAAAGTATTACTCCTTATATAGTGAAGGCTTTGAGGACTACCTCTCCCGAAACTTTAGTACTGCAAAGAAGGCATTTGAAGAAGCCTTGATAATAAAACCTGACGATGTGGCGGCAAAAAGAATGCTGGAGCGGGTGACAGGAATGGATTCGGCAAAGCTGCCTTCAGATTGGGACGGAACCTTTGTTATGACCTCAAAATAGAAATCTTCTTTCATATACTTCGATATACAAATTCCTCAATGTAGTAAGAAAAACATGAGGGGGAGCTTTCAAATAAAAGGTTCTAAAATTACCCAAAATAATTGAATTGTTTTTGAATACCTTAGGCTACTTTTCGGTAATGGGTTACTTCCACTAAATTCTGGTGATTTTTGGCTTCTTCAACAATGCTTTCAATACTTGATGCAATTTCATCAGAAAGCCATTCATTTCCACATATGGAGCAAAGTGTTGCAGGTACATCTCTAATGACGACTAAAGTCTCCTTCATATCTACAGTGAATGTTGTAAGACCTGATTCTTTATTTCCACCACAAAGTGGGCAAACATCCTGAGTTTCTTGCATTATTTTCTCCTCGTTTTAAAATCATTCTCAAAGTGTTCTTTATCTGGCCAATATGAGGTAACCAAAAATATCTTAGGTTCAGAATAGTTAAAAGAAATTACTACGTGCAATGGTTTATTTTGCCAAATGCCAAAAAAAAGTGCGTTTACAAAAGGTGTTTCTTCGGGATAATTTTCAATCATTTCTCCATTGCAAAGAACATATTTTACGGCATCTCTACTAATTCCCCGTTGCAACATCCTTTGCAAACAGGAACAGACCATTCAATTTTGTTGTTTTTGATTGTATTAATTAATTGATTTTGATCTATCATTTTCACGTCAAATAATTCCAGTGTGAGATTTGTATTTAAGCTATTTCACTTTATTTAAATAATTCATTCCTTGCTAATATTGTTCTTGAAAAGAAAAATGTTTGTGTAGTAAAGATTGGTGGAGCTGAGGGGGATCGAACCCCTGACCCTTTGGCTGCCAGCCAAATGCGCTCCCAGCTGCGCTACAGCCCCATCAAAAAAGCATAGATTATCACTGTTTTTTCTTGAAAAATCAATCAATAGTTCTTCTTGCCTCCTAAACCGTACTAAAAAATACATGCTGGAACTGAGTCAAATACTTAAAGTAGGTTGATTAAAGGTTCTATCTATATCATTGAGTTTTAATAAAACTAATATGAATTAATAACGATCTTGTTTATTACAAAATATTTCAATGGAGACCCATTGATTCAATTGATTTAAGAGAGGGTTATTTCGTCAGTTCTTACTTCATTAAGATTATAGGTGCCAAGATTGTTTTCCTTTGCCATACGAATAAACTCAATTTCATCATGTTTGTAACCAAGGAGGGTGGAGGAGTAGGCATCAATTGCCACTTCATCAGTTCCGGCAATAATCATGTTCGTTGTTTTTACATCGTTGAGGTTTCCACCTGTCGGACCACCCTGCATAAGAATCCTTGATGCGTCCATAACGGTAAGGGTTGGTTTAAATGCCCGTGCTAAATCAACAACCGAAGTGTGAATATCCTGATGCAGTCGGTTGCGTTTTCCCCCAATTGCTCCGTACCAATTCTTCATGGAGAGGGTTGCCTTGCAAAGGGAATGATGCTTTACCACCGGAACATTAATTAATTTGTCTGCTTTGATGAACTCTTCATAAACAGGCCAAACCTTTAAAAGGCTTCCCTTTAAATCTACCTGAAGAAAATCGTTGGAGGAAGGGTAGATAATCTTTGCTCCTGCGTTTTGAGCCTCTTCGGCAATACCGGAACGTTTAAAACAGCGAATGACATCGTTGAGAGAAACATCGGTAACAATAATTTCCCCGGCTTTTGCCTCCCGACACAAACGAACAACTTCTGCAACAACAAAAGGATTACTGTTGGCAGCCTGTTCTGGCATTCTGTCCCACCCAACATTGGGCTTAATGAGAACCCGGTCGCCGGGCTTAATAAAGCGAGCAATACCGCCAAGTTTATCTACTGCTGCTTTAACATTTTTTTGTGGCTCCTTTCCGTGAACAATTACCATCTCGGGAAGAATATTTGAGGTTTCGATGGTAAAGGGTTTCAGGGAGTAAATTTTCTCCTTAATTTCTCTGACAGGTTGTGTTGGGTTGTAATACCAATAACCCCATAATCCAAACCCTGCCGCCGTTAATCCAGCGTTACGTGCCCGTTTAAGAAATGCTCTTCTGTTTTCCATAACTTTCCAACCTTCGAATCCTCTAACTAATAGCTTTTTCTTTGTGTCTTAGTGGTTCTATACATTCTTCTAGCGAAGATGCTTATTTAACTCTGTCCAAAGCTTTGCCTTGAAGGCACCATTTTTAATACTGTAGGGAATAAGCTTTTCCGGTTGCACCTTTATTTCTTGAGCATGAAACAGTTTCAGTTTTTCTTCAGCCTTTTTTTCAATTTGTAACGGTTTTATGCCATCGCTTTTAGTTAAAACCACGGTGTAGTCGATTTGATGATATTCCGCCCATTGTAGCATTTGAATATCGGTCTCCTGAAGTGGATGCCGTAAATCAATAAGAATTAATATCTGTTTTAACTGTTGGTTTTCTTGTAAATAATCTTCAATCATAATGCGCCATTTTTCCTGCTCCATAGGGGAAACCTTTGCAAAACCGTATCCCGGCAGATCAACAAAATAAAATTTGTTGTTAATTAAGAAATAATTTATAAGACGGGTTTTTCCCGGAGTTTTACTTACCTTGGCTAAGGATTTTCGGGTAAGAACGTTGTTAATAAGGGAGGATTTCCCGACGTTGGAGCGACCAACAAAGGCAATTTCCGGCAGTTTTTTTATGGGATACTGCGATTTCTTTGTAGCAGAAGTAACAAATTCGGCAGATGTGATTTTCATAATTTACTTGGTTTTAGCCACAGATTACACAGAAAACTTTAGAGCCACAGGATAGCACAGAAAGTTCTCAAGCTACAGGTTCACAGATTAATGCTTATAGTCACAAATAGCACAGAAAGTTCTAGAGCCACAGAAAGCACAAAACAGAAACATGAATTATAAATGAAAATTATAAAGTTATAAAGGAAGAGTGCAAGTGATAAAATGGGGTAAATTATAACCAAGCATTTATATAAAGGGGTTTATGTTACCCATTTTATAATACTTTAAAATCGATTAAATGTGAAATATACCACTACAGGCTGAGAAAGCAATCTGGCATTCATATTGATAAGAACAGAAGAAGGAACAGAACATTATTATTATTTTGGAGTTGAAATGACAAAAGCAGAATTAAACAAACAAACAGTAAAAGAATTACAGGACTTAGCAAAAAAGAAAAAAATAGATATATCCGGAAAGAAACTCAAAGGGGAAATTATCGATGTACTGGTTAAGGAGTTCAAGAAACAAACCACGGCATCAAAAAAACCGGAAAAAACCGTTAAAGCAAAGGTTTCTCAAGCGGTGACTAAAAAAGAAGGTAAGCCAAAAACAAAAACCATTGCAAAAAATGCAGAAAAAACTGCTCCAGAAAAAAGTGCTAAAGGAAAAGCAAAACCTGTAACAAAGGGTGCTCCCACAAAATCGTCTGCCCCAAAAAAAACAAATGCGGTTAAGCCAAAAGCAAAAACCATTAAGGAAAAAACAAAAATAGTTACGGTTGTAAAACAGCCGGAAAACGACCCTTTAAAGCTTTCCACCAACGGAAGAAGAAAAAATAAGTTTGAGGAAATTGACCAAAGTATTGTTGAGCAATCAGCTAAGTTTTATTTGGCAAAGAACGAACCTCTTCATAAAAAGGACATTAACTCCTTTATACCGGAAAGCTATGAGGGAAATAATCTTCGGTTAATTATCCGAGACCCCAACACCTTATTTGTTTACTGGAATATTAGTGATGGAGCTTATGCCGATGCAAAAGGTTCCTTAGCTCTTCAGGATGGCATTATTGCTGTTCTAAGAATTGTTCGTGTTGATACGGGTTCTTTTTATGAAGTGGAAATTCCTGAAGGAGCAAAAAGTCAGTACCTTGAAGTTTTGGAGCGAGATTGCCCCATAAAGGTTTTATTGGGATTAAAAAACAAAAACAACGAATTTGTTATTGTTCGGGAATCCAATAGTGTTTATGTTGCTTCTTGTCAGCCAAATGTAGAAGGAATTGACGAGCGGGGAGCAAAAATATTTGCCTTATCTCTTGGTGTAAGTGACGATGAATTTTTGGAAATGATGCAGACCAAAACAATTACCAGCTTCCGTGTTGGTTCTGAGGAATTCATAGCGGTAAGCGAAGAGATGCT
>JADGAW010000109.1 GCA_015231815.1 Nitrospinota bacterium | reverse complement strand
TCTGGTTTTTAGTGAAATTACTCCAAAGACACTTGCAATAAGACATGCAGAATCATATGCCATCATGACGGTTTCTTATCTTGACTTTTTTCATAAACGAGTCTTCTTTCTCCAAAACTTCTTAAGAAAGACTGCCCAGAATATTTTGGCTTTATTTGGCGTTTTTGAAGTTATTTCCGACCAATCAATTACCGAGGAGGAAATAAAAACAATTGTTGATGTGAGTGAAGATGAAGGGAATCTTAAAGAAAACGAGAAGGAAATGATTACGAATGTTTTTGAATTAAACGATATTACCGTAGAGGAAATTTCTTGTCATAGGGCAGACATGGTTGCGCTTTCGGAATCAGATACTGTAGCTGAGGTTCTGTTGGCTCTTAAAGAGAAGAAATATAGTCGTATTCCTGTCTATAAGGAAAGCCTTGATAATATCACGGGAATAATTCTTGTAAAGGATATTTTAAGAGTAAAGGGGGAAGAAGAAGATTGGGAGCATGTTCCGTTAAATGAAATAATGGTAAAACCTTATATTGTCCCTGAATCAAAGAAGGTGGGTGATTTACTCAAAGATTTTCAACAAAAAAGAATCCATATTGCCATTGTTGCTGATGAGTTTGGTGTAACTAACGGGTTAATTACCCTCGACGATATCCTTTCTGCTATTACGGGAAAGAAGAATGTAAACGAAGAGGAAATTGTTGATGGTCTTAAAGTCATTGATGAGAGAACAATTCATATAAACGCTTCCCTTCCCATTGAAGAGTTTAATAAGTTTTTTGATAAGAAGGTTCCTCTTGAGGAATTTGATACTGTTGGTGGTTTTGTGTTTCACCTTTTTGGTTATTTACCGGAATGGGGTGAAAAAGTTATTTTTGAAAACCTAACCTTTTATGTCATAGAGAAAAAAGGTTTTAGGCTCATGAAATTAAAAGTTGTTAGTGAGGCTTAAGTGGAAACAATTTCGTATTTAGCTCTGGTTTTTATCTTTTTGGTAATGGAAGGCTTTTTCTCCGGCTCTGAAATTGCCATTATCTCAGCAAGTAAGGTGTATATCCAACAACTTGCAAATGATAAACATCCTGGAGCAATAATTGTTGAAAAGGTAATGCAAAAACCAGAAAAGATTTTTTCTGTTACCTCATTTGGAACAAATTTATCGGTTGTTTCTTCCAGTGCTGTCTTAACGGCACTATTTATTGAAATCTACGGGTTTGTTGAGTACGGAGATTTTCTCGCAGCTTTGATTCTCGTTCCCTTGACGTTACTCCTTGGCGAAATAGTTCCAAAGCTTTATTTTCAACAATCAGCAAATAAAACGGTTCTTTTTATCATCTACCCACTCAAGTTTTTTACCAAGGTTTTTGCTCCCTTTATTAAGCTTACCACATTACTGATTAAGCCTTTTATTGGGGAGACTATTCCTGATCAGGGAAGTTCTGCTTTTACCAGAGAAGATCTTCGGACTGCTTTTTCTGTCAATGATACAGAGATGAGTTTTGAGGAAGAAGAACGGGAAATGATACAAAATATCATCAGCCTTCATGATACTCGCGTAAGCGAAGTTATGGTTCCTCTTGTAAATATTACGGCTTTAGAGCTTAATTCTACAGATATAAGAACGGTTTTAAATATTGGAAAAAAGAATAGTTTTTCTCGTATTCCCATTTATAAGGATCAGTTTTACAATATTGTTGGGACTGTTAACCGGTTGGAGCTTATTCATGAAAAAGAGTTGGGCATGCCGATCAAAAAATTTCTTAAGCCTGTTTATTATGTTCCTGAGTGTAAAAGGATTGATGACCTTCTTACTGAGATGCAAAAAGCTGGAATCCATACCGCAATTGCTGTTGATGAACATGGTGGTTCAACGGGATTAATAACCGTTGAAGATATTCTGGAAGAAATTGTCGGGGAAATAGAGGATGAACATGACAGAGAAATAACGCCCTTTTATGAAGCTAAGGAAGATGGCAGTTATATTGTTGAAGCTTCTGTGGAAATCCATATATTAAACAAGGAACTTAATCTGGATATTCCAGAGGGAAAATATGAAACCTTATCGGGATATATTCTTGAACATATTCAGAGAATTCCTGAAAGAGGGGATGTAATAACCATTGAGAGTATAACCTTTGAGGTTATTGATGCGGATGTAAATAAAATCTATCGTATTAAGCTCATTATTCCAGAGACTTCTTGAGCTTTTGGTAAACCTCTTCAACACTAATTCCTTCAATACAGTTATTCTTTGAGAGAGGGCAATTATTACTGACCAAAGCGCAGGGGGAGCACTCGGCTTTGACGTCAATAATGATATTCCTTTCTTTATCGGCCCATCGTTGGGCATTTGTCGGACCAAACAGTACTGTAGATTTAACGTTTAAGGCTGTAGCAAGGTGAGTGGGACCAGTATCATTGGCAACAAGGGCGTTACATTTACTTAACAGTCCAGCCAACATATCAATATCACCATTCTTTCCTTCTCCTATCCAGGAAATTACGTCACCATTAATTAGGGTATTTGTTCTGTCCACAACATCTTTATCATCCTTCCCGCCCAGGAGAACTATTTTTCCAAGCTTGTTTTGAATAATTAAATTTGCCAGTTCGGCGAAACTTTTCTCTGGCCACCTTTTAGGAGTAAATGATGCCCCGGGAAATAGTGCAATAAGGGAACTGTTTTTTAATAATGCATGTTTAGCAAGATATATTTCAGCCTGATTTCTTGCTTTATCAGAAAGAGGGAAATTAAGACTTGAATCTTTTATGGGTATGTTAACTAAAGATAAAAGTTCAAGGAGCCTCTCTTTCTCATACAAATCGTTTCTCAGTTTTAAAGACTTATCAAGGAACAAACCATGTCCGCAGTAGTTAGCTCCTATAATGAGCTTTACTTTTGCGAGATAAAGAATAAAGAGGGAATTAATATGTCCCCGAACATCAATCCCTAAATCAAATGAGTAACGATTAATTTCTTTCACGAGAAGAAAAGATTCTTTAATAAAAGAAAAAATTGAGGTCTTATTGTCTCTGTTTAAAAGGTAGTTATTGTAGATAATAATATGGTCAATATCAGGGTTTTTGCTTATAAGTTCCTTATTCCATTCACCAGTTATAACGGTGATTTCAGAGGCGGGGTTGTTTTGTTTAAGATTTCTAAGCAAAGGTTCGGAAAGAATAATATCTCCAAAATGTCCCATTTGAAAAAAAAGAATTTTTTTAAGTTCTTTTGGGTTTGGTATTTTTTTAGGATTTGTTAATTTTCTGAGAAAACCTTTTATGAGTGCTGGCAAACAAAGAACAAAATAAAAGGTGAGTTTATTGAGCATTGTTAATGGTTTGATTTTTTTAGCTTTTTAACCGTTTAACTTCATTCAATAAAGGTGAAATCAACCCTGAAAGTACTACATAAAGAGAAGGTATGGAAAGGTGAGAACTGAATGCTAACGTGCCAGCAAGGCATCAATGAGCTGAACTAAGCGTTCCAGTTCTGGCTTTCCTATAAATCCAGTTGCTCCAACGCTTGCAGCCTTTCTTTTATTCTCATCATTGGCTATTGAAGAATAAACGATGATGGGAAGGTCTTTGAAAAACAAATCATCTCTTAAGTTCTTTGTTAGGTGTAACCCGTCCATTTGTGGCATTTCAATATCAGTTATAAGCAACTGAAACATATCACTTATTTGGTAGTTGTTGTTTTTAGCATAGGTTGCATGTTCTTTTATTTTGGTTAAGGCCTCTGCACCGTTAGAGAATGCTTCAACCTGATATCCTGCTGAAGTAAGGGAGTCAATGACTGACCTTCTGATGAAATTGGAATCTTCTGCTACAAGGATTTTCTTTCCTTTTCTTTTTTCCAAATCTCCATCAGTTGAAGGAACCTTTCTAATGGATATGGAGGGGTTAATATCTGAGAGTATCTTTTCAAAGTCAAGGAGCATAACAATTTTATTCTCGAATTTTATTACTCCGACAATACAGTCACTACCACCTTCTTCAATAATATCGCTTGGGGATGTTACCTGTTTCCAGGAAATTCTGTGAATGCGGGAAACGGAATAGACGGAAAAACCGTTATAGATTCCATTGAACTCAGTAACAATGACTCTTTTTTTCGATTCATCGGGTTTACTTTGTGCATTTTGAATCCAATGACCGAGATCAATAAGTGGAATAACTCTCCCCCTGAGATTAAAAACTCCTTTAACACAAGGATGTGCTCGTGGGAGTTCAGTTACTTCCGGCATTGTTATGATTTCTCTAACTTTTGCCACATTGATGCCATAAAAATCGCCATCTTTTTTATAACTGTCATCTTTTGGCTTAACGATTTGAAACTCAACAATTTCCAGTTCATTTGTACCGGACTCCAAAAGGATGTTGGTTTGCTTGTAATCGTCTTTCATAGCAGGCTTTTTATGGAATAATAAAAGGTACTATTGATGATTATACAGCTTCTTTAACTTTATTGACGAGTTCATTAAAAACTTCTGGTTCTGAAACTGCCAACTCTGCAAGGATTTTTCTGTCTAACTCAATATTGAGCTTTTTAAGACCGTTCATGAAAACACTATAGCTCAATCCTTCATTTCTTACAGCAGCATTAATTCTTACAATCCATAACTGTCTGAAAGTTCTTTTTTTGTTTTTTCTGTCTCTGTAGGCATATTTTAGACCATGTTCTACGGCTTCTTTTGCCTTTCTGAAACATCTGCTTCTTGCAGAATAAAAACCACTCGCTAGCTTAAGAATTTTTTTTCTTCTTTTTTTTGCGACAACTCCACTTCTTGCCCTTGGCATTTTGCTCTCCTGATAATTTAAAGGTGAATCATTTTTATATCAACGTTATGAAAACTTAAAGGTATGGTAGAAGCTTTTTTACCCTTTTAGCATCCATAGGTTTTAATAAACCACCTGCTCTTAAGTTCCTCTTACGTTTAGGACTCTTTTTTGTAAGAATATGACGGTGGTGTGAACTGTTATACTTGATTTTTCCTGATGCAGTAACGCCAAAACGTTTTGCAGCACCTTTATGAGATTTTCTCTTTTGCATTGTTTTTCCTTATTGAATACTGAAAATTATAAAAAAGACTGCATATTTTATCACAGCATATATTCTTTAAGAAAAAATATATTCATTTTGTGGCTTAAGAAAGGTATTGGAATTATTGCTTTTGTATCGATTAATCTAAAGGAGTATTTAATTCCTATAAGATTTTAGAATAGAACGATATTTCAGGAGAATAATGAGTCCGGCAAAACAGAAGAGAATTACTATCGTTCCGATAACTTTTCTATGTTGATGCTCTTCGGAAAGTATTGCTAGATCCTCATTTATTTTTTTAAGTTCTTTAATAGTCTCATGGTTCATTTTTTTAATTTTGTCTAATGAAAGCACATGGGTCATTGAATGCAGACTTTGTTGGGTAGAAAAAAGTTTTTCCTTAATATCACTTGTTTTAATGTCGTCATTTTCAAGAACTGGAATAATCTCCTTGATTTTTTTTATTTCGAATTCAGCAGAGCTAAATGACTGTTTAACTCTTTTTGCTTTGTCATAAGAATGGCACTCACTTTTTCCACAGCTTTTTTCATTTATGATATTGGATGTTACCTTTTGAACATCATGATTGTTATGACAGGTTATGCAGGTAGGACCATTTCCCTCCATAAGAGCAGTTTGATGAGCTGAATTCTTAAAATTCTCAAAGATTCCAATATGGCATTTTCCACAGAAAGCAGGAATATCCTTAGTTGCAGGCTTTCCTTTATACCCTGTTGAAGGATCCATTGCCATGGCAAAATCGTTGGGGTCTCCCCCATGGCAATCATTACACTTTACGCCCATTTTGTTGTGAATCGACCCTTGCCAGTCGTGAACTATTTTTGTGTAGAGAGGAATTTCAAGAGAAAGATGACATTCAACACAGACAATTTCGTCTGCTTTAACCTCGGTAAAAACAGTAAATAAAAACAGGAGGGTTAGAATAGAGATTTTTTGTATTCTCTTCACGAATATTTCCCCCAAACAGTTAGAACAAGAATCATAATCAAACCAAGAATGAGAATAGAAGAAAAAACAGGGCGATCACGAAACCCGACTTTATCATTCCTGTCAATAAAAGGAATAAGCGCAAGAACGGTAACAAAAATAATTTGTAGAGCTAAACCAAGCATTTCACTCGGAAGTACTTTAAGCTCCTGATATGCTGCAAGAAAGTACCACTCAGGTTTTATATGTTCTGGTGTGGAAAAAGGGTCTGCTGGAATTTTTCCCGATTCTTCAGTCAGGAAGTTGGGGAAAAAGAAAACCAAAACAAAGAAAACAATAAGGTAGGCAGTTATAACAATTGAATCCTTAAGAACAAAGTCTGGGAAAAAAGGCATGCTTTTTTTATAGTTGTGGTCTTTTTTATAGGGCATTTACTTATCTCCTTTTTTATTTTCTTTCCATTTTGGTTCGGAAATTCCAGTTCTTCTCAGAAGAAAAATGTGAACAGCAATAAATAGTCCGAGAATTAAAGGAATTGCTGTTACGTGCAAAGCAAAGAACCTGTTTAAGGTCACTTGCCCAACATCCTGTGAACCTCTGATGAAGGTAACAATTTCATCTCCAATATAGGGAATGGCACCAGGAACGTTTGTGGCAATGGTTGTTGCCCAGTAGGATAATTGACTCCACGGTAAAAGGTAACCGGTTAGGCTCACCATCAGTACAAGGTTTAGGAGAATAAAACCGCTCACCCAGTTGAGTTCCCTTGGTCTTTTGTAGGAGCCATAAAACAACACGGAAATCATATGGAGAATAACGATAAAAACCATTCCCGATGCACCAATTGCGTGAATTCTTCTATAAAGCCAGCCGTAAGGAACCTCCTCGGTGAGTTTTTTTACTGACTCAAAGGCCTTATCAGCTTCAGGAACATAATGCATTAAGAGAAAAATTCCTGTAGCAACCTGTAAAACAAAGATAAAGATTGCAAGACCACCAAGGGAGTGCCAGTAGTTAAGATTGGCAGGAACCTTATATTCTGTTAGCTGGGAGCGGGTGATGTCAGTTATTCCAACCCTTTCATCAATCCATTCCAATATATTTAAATAACCGTTATAAAGATTTTTAAGCACTTTTCTTCCCCACAATAATTTTTCCGTTAGAAAGAGCATAATCAATGACAGGAAGTGGTTCTGGAGGAGGACCTGCAACAACTTTTCCCGTTAAATCATATTGTCCGCCATGAAAAAAAAAAAAAAAAAAGTAGGTGCCTTTGAAGA
>JADGAW010000108.1 GCA_015231815.1 Nitrospinota bacterium | reverse complement strand
GTCGAAGGCGTGACCGTTGCCAATGTGTTCATCGGCCAGTTCCATATGGAGAAGCCGGATCTGGCTTTCTTCAGCGAGCAGGCAGAGAAGTTCGGTTTTGATACCGATGCGTATCTTGAGGCCGTTCAGGAAGCTCCGGTCATGGAAGAGAAGAAACTGCCGTATATTTTGGGCTATCTGGCGCATTTCGCCCGTCTGCTTGGTTCTTTCTCCGTGGAACAGTATCGGACGAAACAGGCTGAATTTGCTATCCGCGAGCGTAATCAGGAAATGGTGCGAGAGCGGGTTGCGGCCATAAATCTTGCCGAGGATGCGCAGAAGGCGCGCGATGAACTGGCGGAATACCAAAAAGGGCTGGAAAAACTGGTTGCCGAACGCACGGCGGAGCTGGAGGAAACAACTGCTGAGGTGAGGGAGAGCGAAGAGCGTTTGCGGGGCATTATGGATGCCAGTCCGGTCTGTGTCGGGTTTTCTTCTAATGGCATCCTCCGTTTCGCCAATCCTATCTTTGTGGAACTGTTTGGTGTCAAAGCTGATAAACCAGTACCCGATATGTATGCCGATCCTGCTGATCGGGATGCCATGATCAAGCGTCTGAAACAGGATGGCATCGTTAAGAATCTTGAGTTGAAGATGGTCGGCAAGGATGGTGTGCAGATGGATATGCTCGCCACCTTCCAACCCATAAACCATCAGGGCGAGGAAGGCATCCTCGCATGGCTCATTGACATCACTGAGCGTAAGATGGCTGAAGAGCAAATCAATCGCGCCAACTTCCTGGCTGATATCGCACTTGAGTTGACCAGCAGCGGATACTGGCATGTCGATTACAGTGACCCTGACTACTACTATCAATCAGAGCGCGCTGCAGAAATTCTTGGCGACCCGCCAAGGGAAGACGGTCGTTATCACTTGGAGAAAGAATGGTTCAATAATGTCATGGCGGCAGACCCCGAAGCAGCAAAAAAGACCGCTGAACGCTACCAGGGAGCAATTGATGGAAAGTATCCCACTTATTATTCCACCTATGGCTACAAAAGCCCGGTAACGGGTAAGGTTGTCTGGGTTGAAGCAGCGGGAAAATTGGTGCGTGACGAAAATGGCAAGGCCCTCTTTATGTATGGCGCTTATCAAGACATAACTGAGCGCAAATTGGCAGATGAAGAGCTGAAAAAAATCAATTTTATGGCTGATAATGCATTGGATCTTACGAAAGCCGGATTCTGGCATATTGATTTAACCGATCAGGAGTGGTACACCTCGTCGGCACGTGCGGCAGCTATTTTTGGCGACCCGCCTTCCGAAGGTTACCGCTATAAATTAATGGATCATTGGGGCGAATGCGTTAAGGCTGGTGATCCTGAAGCGGCAGAAAGAACGTTTGCAAACTATGTCGCAGCGGTTGCAGGTGAAATCCCGAGATATGATGCAACCTATGCCTACAAGCGTCCGGTTGATGGCAAAGTGGTCTGGATTCACGCAATTGGTGACATCGTTCGGGATGAAAATGGTGTTGCCACTGATATGTATGGGGTAACTCAGGATATCACCGAGTATGTTCAAGCAGAAAGAAAGATACAACTCGCCAAAGAAGAGGCAGAAGAAACGTCAAAGAAACTTGAAAAAGCTTTAGAAGAGTCGGAAGTCCTCATGTTGGAAGCAGACTTTGCCCGAGAGGAAGCGCTTCGCATGAGCAAAGTTGCAGAAGAGGCAAATCAGGCGAAGTCTGATTTCCTTGCCAACATGAGCCACGAAATTCGTACGCCGATGAATGCCATCATCGGCATGAGTCATCTTGCCCTGCAAACCGACCTCAAACCAAAACAGTTCGACTACATTAGCAAGGTTCAGGGTTCCGCTCAGTCCTTGCTGGGAATTATCAACGACATCCTTGATTTCTCAAAGATTGAAGCCGGAAAAATGGATATGGAGAGGATTGATTTCTATCTCAATGACGTGCTTGATAACCTTGCGAACATGATTACCATCAAAGCAGAGGAGAAAGGTATTGAATTCCTCTATTCCCTGGGAAAGAACGTGCCCTTGTCGCTTGTAGGCGATCCCCTCCGCCTGGGTCAGATACTCATTAACCTCGCAGGCAATGCGGTAAAGTTCACCGATACGGGTGGGGAAATAGTTGTTTCGATTACCTGTGAGGAAGATGAGGATGAAGGGGTTACCCTCCGCTTCTCCGTAAAGGATACGGGAATTGGCTTAACAAAAGAACAGCAGGGAAAACTCTTTCAGGCCTTTAGTCAGGCTGACGGTTCCACAACCCGGAAATATGGTGGCACCGGACTTGGACTTACCATTAGCAAGCGCATGGTTGAACTCATGGATGGAAAAATTTGGGTGGAAAGCGAACAAGGCAAAGGAAGCGACTTCATCTTCACCGCAAAGTTCGGCATCAATGAAAGCAAGCAGGTGCGAATACTCCAGCCCTCTATTGATCTGAGGAACATGCGGGTATTGGTGGTCGATGATAACCAGACATCCCGTGAAATTCTTAAGAATACCCTTGAATCAATGAGTTTTGTCGTTGATGTTGCTGTTTCGGGAGAGGAAGGCATAGAAAAACTCGAAAAAGCTGCGCAGGAAAAACCCTTTGAATTGGTTCTCATGGACTGGAAAATGCCGAAGATGGACGGCATTAAAGCTTCGCAACGCATTAAGAGCGACAAACTGCTTCAGAAAATCCCAACAATTATTATGGTTACTGCTCACGGTCGGGAGGAAATCGTTCGACAGGCAGAGGAAACAGGACTCGACGGTTTTCTCATTAAGCCCGTTTCTCCCTCAACCATGCTCGACACCATCATGAGCGTTTTTGGCAAAGGTGAAGAGAGAACGAAAGCATTTGCAAATGGCAAAGAGAAAGCAACACTGACGTATTCCTTTACCGGAGGGCAGATTCTTTTGGCAGAGGATAATGAAATCAATCAGCAGGTGGCAAAGGAGATTCTCGAAGGAGTTGGACTCCACATCGACATTGCCAATAACGGAAAAGAAGCGGTACAGATGGCAGAGAAAAAGGAATATGACGGCATTCTCATGGATTTGCAAATGCCGGAGATGGACGGACTCAAAGCCACGGGAGTTTTACGGGCAAACGAGACATTCAAGGAATTGCCGATCATTGCCATGACGGCAAATGCAATGGCGGGAGACAAAGAACGATGCCTTGAAGCGGGAATGAACGACCACGTGGCAAAACCAATTGACCCGAAGGCCCTTTTCTCGACACTGGAAAAATGGATAAAGCCCAAGAATCCTGTTACCGCAAAGCAAAAAACTAAAACATCAGAGCAGGAAATAATTATTCCAGAAATTGCGGGAATTGATACGACCGCCGGACTCCAAAGGGTCGGCGGTAACAAAAAGCTTTACCATAACCTTCTTGTTCGTTTTCATGAAGATTATGCAAGCGTTCAAAACGAGATAGAAGCTCTTATTGAGAAAGAGGATTCCAAAACTGCGGAACGCTTAGTTCACACGGTTAAAGGCGTAGCGGCAAACATTGGAGCAGACGATATTGCCAAAGCCACTGCGAAACTTGAAGCAGCAATTAAGGCAGGCAATCAGGATGAGTTCGCTCAACTCATCGAGAATGTTTCCGCCTCTCTGAACCCGGTAATGCAAGCCCTGAAAGAGGTAAAACCCATTGAGGAAGCACCTCTAGCCGAAAAACATGAGGGAGCGGAAGCAACTTCCCCTGAAGAACTTCTGAAATCCCTTCAGGAACTCGAACCCCACATTCAAAAACGCAAGCCAAAACCCTGCAAAGAAGCAATGGAGGCTATCGCTGCCCTCACCTGGCCGGAAGACCTTATTGACGACATCAACCAACTCTCAACCTTCATCAAAAAATACAAGTTCAAGGATGCGGAGTCCCTGCTTAATCAAATCGTTAATAAATTGAACGCTCTATAAAGGATGAAAAATATCGTTCCGGAAATTCGGCAAATTATCGAACAATCGAGAAATAAAGCCATTCGGTCGGTCAACTTTGAACGGGTTTTAATGTATCACCGTATTGGCGCAAAAATCTTAAATGAAGAACAGGGAGGGAAAGGGAGAGCTGATTACGGTCAAGAATTGATTAAATCCCTTGCCAAAGAGCTACAGCCTGAATATGGCAGTGGTTTTTCTGCAAGAATTTTAGAGCTTTCCAGACAGTTTTATAAGTTATTCCCAAAAACGAATGCACTGCATTCGCAATTGAATTGGACTCAATACCGGTTTTTAATTCGCTTGGATGATGAAGATAAAAGAAATTTCTACATTTCAGAAGCAGTTAAAAACAATTGGAGTTCAAGACAACTTGAGCGACAAATAAACAGCAATTTTTTTGAACGACTCTTAATGAGTAACGATAAAAAAAGTGTTCTGGAGGTTGCCAAAGGAGAAAAAATACCATCAGATCCTAAAGAAATTATAAAAGACCCTATGGTTTTGGAATTTTTGGGGTTAGAGCAAAAAAGTGCTTATTATGAGAAAGACTTAGAAGGGGCGATAATTTCCCATTTACAGGATTTTTTATTGGAACTTGGCAATGGTTTTTCTTTTGTTGCCCGCCAAAAAAGAATCCATCTTGACGGAGATGACTTTTTTGTTGATTTGGTCTTCTATAATCGTTTGCTACAGTGTTTTCCTTGGTTTGTTCTTTTGGTATTGTATTGATTGATGTATTCATCAAGGTCTGCCTGTATTTCATCCAGCGTTGTGTATCGTTTTTTTCTGAATGCGACTTGATAAAATTCCTCCAGGATAATCTGGTTAAGCCGCTCAGTACACCCATTTGTTTGGGGTACCTGCTTTTGTCCTGCTGTGCTCAATATCATTGAGGTAAAGGAAAAGCTGGTAGGGATGGTTTTTTCCAATACTCCGCAATATTCAGTTCCCCTGTCAGTCAATGTCCTCATGAGTGGTGTTTCCTGCTCATCGAAGAAAGGAAGGACTTTGTCATTAAGAAGGTCTGCGGCGGTAAGGGCGGTTTTTTCCAGATACACCTTGGCGAAAGCGACATTGGAAAAGGTGTCGATTCCGGTTTGCTGATATATCTTGCCTATGCCTTTGATCCAACCGACATAAACCGTGTCTTGTCCAAGAAGAAAACCAGAATGAAAGGTTTCGATTTCACCGTGGGCTTCTTTCTCTTCTTTGGCGGTTTCCAGAGCCTGCACCTGACTTTCCGTAAGAATATTTCCTTGCTCGGCGGACCACTTCTCAAGACGCTTTAAACGAAGGGACTTTCTTTCAAGGCTGTTTCTGAGCCAAATGCCCCTGACTCCGCCCGGACTGAGCATAACCCCCTCCTGTTTCAGTTCATTGGCGACACGAATTTGGCCATGGGTCGGAAATTCAAGACTGTAAGCGAGGACACGCTCCTCGATACGGGGGGCGACACGGTTCCCGATGCGGGGCTTATTGCGTGCCTTTTCAAGAAGGCCTTCAACGCCTTCTTCCTCAAGGGCTGATTTTATATCGTAATAGTGCTGGCGACTTACGCCGAGTTTTCTGCAAGCGTCACTTATGTTTCCTAACTGGGAAGCAAGATCAAGTATGTTCAGCTTCCGTCCAATGATATACTTTTCCTGAGCCATGTTCTCTCCTTTAAATTGGTTAATAATTTTTGTTTTGACAAACTAAATTTTAACCGGAAGAGCATGGCTTTCCACTACTCAAAAAAACCGAAACTGTCAACGCAAAGCTTGACTACCCCAATTTATTATTTGAGAGCTTCACTTGATCTTTTTATCATCAAGGAAATCAGTCATATCATCATGATAGCGAAGGATACTTATACACGTTCTAAGGGTTTCAATTTTTCCACCACATAAATTGTTAGCAGTTTTTCTCAGACCTCTACAATATTCCTGCAACCTTTTTGAATTTATTAAAATATTTAAAGGTTCTCCGTTATAACCTTCTTCTATTTTAGCTTCAACTTCCTTTAATGATTTTTCATCAAATATTATTTTAATTCTACATACATCACCACATCCTTCAGTTCCTTTACAATCTAACTTTTTAATCAATATTTTCTCATTAAAAAGTTTCATCCATCTATAACGGTTTTGAGCTATTCCATACATTGTTAGGCGAGGGATTACATTCGCTTCTTTATAGAAAACATCTTGTTCAAGAGGCATACTACCAAATGTTCTTTCGAGATCATCAGCAATTGCAAACAAAGTTTCGGCATAATAACGTTTACTGGCTCTCATACGAGTTTCATCACCACTTCTGCCTTCAATATAATTTATATCAGCAAGGTGAAATTTACATATTCCAACTCTAAACGTATTAAAAGAGTGATATTTATTGTAAGAGTTCAACTCATCTAGTGAATACCTAAAATATTCATGAGCTCGTTTCAAAGTATGCTTTGGCTCTATAAGAGATTCTTGTCTTTTACAATATACAGAATAGTAAAAGTAACCGAGTCGATCTGAAAAGTCTGCAGCGGAAAGAGTATAAACATATTTTTCAAGGCTCCTATGGCAAAGGAGAAATATTTGTTCCAATAAAATAAAAACCTCACTTAAATCAGCTAAGTTTCCTTTTTTAGCTTTTCCTAAAATATCAAGGATCGTACCTCCTTCAAAATGGGTT
Source organism: Nitrospinota bacterium (assembly GCA_015231815.1). Lineage (GTDB taxonomy): Bacteria > Nitrospinota_A > JADGAW01 > JADGAW01 > JADGAW01 > JADGAW01. Next base: position 678 of record JADGAW010000108.1, on the reverse strand, counting down.
ACTTCAGGTTTCTCCATCAATTTAATATTTTCTGAACTCTCTAAATGTTTAATGCATAAATCAATTAAAGCATCAAATATTTCCTTACAATCTTTTATAAAATTATTAAGTTTAAGTATAATTTCTGACTCTTCTTCTTCCAATTTTAGTTGATTCATGAGATAACGAAAAAGATGCCACGCAATCTCACTTGCAGTATAGAAAAACTGCCTTACCGAAGTCAGCTTTATGCCTATATCCCCTTCTTCTTCAATCTTCCCTCGTTTAGTTGCTAAATGAAACACATTAGATATTAATTCACCGTAACTATCACTAAATATTTTCTTCTTTTCATTTAAGTTTAACTGCTCAATATGCATCATAAAAATCATAATATCGATAATTCTTCTCTGGTCTGATTTAATCGTCAATCTTTCCATAACTTGCATTAAGAGTTCCTTGGTTTGCTTCTTGTCCATTAAGGAGAGTTGACAACATGCTTCTGCTTCGATGGATGAGTTATAAAGATAAGCGGGCAAACTACTATCACAGTGTTCAGAATATTCAAAGCCTTCATTTACTTCTCTAAACTGTTTTAACGCATCGTGTAATTTATTATTTTTAAAGAAATAAACTCCTATTAGAATAATTAATGAAGCGGCTTTGAAAGGGTTTTGAGTTACCTTTACTATTTTTTCT
>JADGAW010000107.1 GCA_015231815.1 Nitrospinota bacterium | reverse complement strand
GGAACAAAAAATCACCATTTGTTGCCTTAACTTCAACAACATTATCTCCAACCTCAAGGATTGAAATATCGAAGGTTCCACCACCAAAGTCATATACAGCAATGAGGTGATCATTTTTCTTATCAAGACCATATGCAAGAGCTGATGCGGTAGGCTCGTTAATAATTCTTTTTACTTCAAGTCCTGCAATTTTTCCGGCATCTTTTGTTGCCTGTCTTTGTGAATCATTAAAATAAGCAGGAACAGTAATAACAGCTTCTGAAACTGTTTCACCAAGGTAATCTTCAGCAGCTGTTTTTAATTTTTGAAGAATTTTTGCGGAAATTTCTGGTGGTGAATATTGTTTATCACCAACTTGAATTTTTACATCATTACTTTTTCCTTTTACAATTTTGTAAGGAATCATTTTATTTTCTTCGGTAACCTCGTTGAACTTTCTTCCCATAAACCTCTTAACGGAAAAGATTGTATTTTCTGGGTTTGTTACCGCTTGTCTTTTTGCAGCCTGACCAACAAGGATTTCACCTTCTTTGGTAAAAGCAACAACTGATGGAGTTGTTCTGCTTCCTTCCTGATTTACGATAACTTTAGGCTCTCCGCCCTCCATTACCGCAACGACTGAGTTGGTTGTTCCCAAGTCAATTCCAATAATTTTTCCCATTTTTCGCTCCTATGAATAAATTAATTATTTATATAAAAAATTTTTTGTGTTAAAAACAGCCAATAGATAAAACCCACTCAAATGTTGTCAAGGAAAAAAATACAAAAAAGAAAATTTGGGCTGGAAAATGAAGAGTGAGAAATGTTAACAGGGCGTTATATAATAGTGCTTTTTTAAAAATTACTATACCTGATATAACGAACAATGCATATTTCAAATATTGTTGAAATTCCTGACTGTTTTGCGGTTAAGGCTGCTTTATCATGCAACCTTATGAAAAAAGCAGAATTAGAAGCTGTTGAAGAATTTGTTTTGAAGAATCTGAAAAAAAGAAATGTCCATATCATTTTTGATTTTGAAAATGTCGAAAGAATGAATAGTACTGCTTTAGGTAATTTGTCTATGATATATAAAGATATAGCAGAGCAAAAGGGGTCTCTTTATCTCTATAATGTTGATGAAATTGCACGAAGAACCATGGAAATTACCTGTTTTACCCATATTATAAAAATCTTTAACACATACGATGAGGTTGTTGCAGCTATAAAAGGTTGATATGAACGAATCAATATTGTTTCTGACATTTACCGCAGCATCAATAGGTTTTATTCACACACTTCTGGGCCCAGACCATTACCTCCCCTTTATTGCTATGGCAAAAGCACGGAGCTGGAATCTGCCAAAAACTCTCTGGATAACATTTCTTTGCGGTATTGGTCATATTGGAAGTTCAATTATCATTGGACTTGTTGGTGTTGCCTTAGGACTTGGCATCACTGGAGTAACAGATTTCGAAAGCGTCAGGGGGGAAATCGCTGCCTGGGGATTAATTGTTTTTGGTTTGCTTTATGCCCTCTGGGGGTTAAAAAGTGCAATAAAAAATAAGCCTCACACCCACCATCACACTCACCACGATGGAACAACTCACGAACATACACATACACACCACGAAGAACATCTTCATCCCCATGAGGCAAGTAAAAAGGAAATAACCACATGGGCACTCTTTGTTATATTTTTTCTTGGTCCCTGTGAACCGTTAATTCCCCTCTTAATCTACCCGGCAGCACAAGAAACTGTTTATGGAGTGTTTCTTGTAATTGCTGTTTTTAGTGTTGCAACTCTTGTCGCTATGATGGGTATGGTCTTTCTCTCATTAAGGTCTATTTCCTTTATTAATATCAAGCCTGTAGAGCGATTTTCCCACGTCATCGCTGGTTGTGTAATTGTCACCTCCGGTCTTATGATACAGTTTGCCGGACTGTAACCCCCATCTTTAATGCACGAAATGTCCATAGCTCTTTCTATAATTGATATTGCACATTCACAAGCTCAGAAAATAAATGCAAAAAAAATAAATGAAGTTGAAGTTGAAATTGGTGAAATGGCCGGGGTTGTTAAGGAGGCATTGCTGTTTTGTTTTGATTCTGCAAGCAAAGGAACTTCAGCTGAAGGTGCTCAGTTGAAGGTTATTGATATTCCAGGTGAAGGAAAATGTTCTCAATGTGGAAATGAATTTCCAACAAGTCAGGAATTCTCTCCTTGCCCCAAATGTGGGGAATTTTTAGTTGCTCTTATTAAAGGCAAGGAACTCAAAGTAAAAACAATTAATATAGATTAAGAGGTCATTATGTGCGATACCTGTGGTTGTAGTGAAGGAAACTCTGTTACGATAAAAAAGCCTGGTGAAGACTCTCATGAGCATCACCATCACGATGAACATCACCACCACCATCCCCATGAGCATAACCACGAAGCAAAGGGAAAAACAATTGCTGTTGAACAGGATGTTTTGCAAAAAAATAATCTTTTAGCAGAACAAAACCGTAAATATTTCAAAAAAAAATCAATCTTTACCCTCAATTTAGTGAGTTCTCCCGGTTCTGGAAAAACCACACTTCTGGAAAAAACCTTAGCCGACAATAAAGATGATATTGCTTTCTCTGTTATTGAAGGAGATCAGCAAACTATGCGGGATGCCGACAGGATTAATGCAACGGGAGTTCCTGTTATACAGGTAAACACCGGAACAGGTTGTCACCTTGATTCTGAAATGATTCTAAATGCTTGTGAACGACTTGACATCCCAGAAAAATCGATATTATTAATCGAAAATGTTGGTAATCTGGTATGCCCTGCACTCTTTGACCTTGGAGAAGCCCATAAGGTAGTGGTCATTAGCGTAACGGAGGGAGATGATAAACCCCATAAATACCCAACAATGTTTGCGTCAGCTGATATTTGTATAATAAACAAAATTGATTTGCTCCCTTACGTTGATTTCGATATTCAACAATGCAGGCAATTTGCCCGACAGGTGAATCATCATCTGGAATTCTTTGAACTATCGGCCAAAACAGGAGAAGGACTTCAGGAGTGGTATGATTGGCTAAAAAGAAATAAAGAAAAATGAATAATGAAGAACATTGCTTAATTATCTCTACGGTTTCATCAAGGGAAGAAGGAGAGAAAATAGCCAGCTATTTAGTTGAAAACAAACTGGTAGCCTGCGTAAACATAACCTCTCCAATAGCTTCTCTTTACTGCTGGGAAGGTAAAGTTTGTAAAGAAGAGGAACTCATGCTTTTTATGAAAACACGAACCTCCCTCCATAAAGTGGTGGAAGAAAGCATCAAAGAACTGCACTCGTATGATGTTCCTGAAGTAATATCAATTCCAATCACCGAAGGAAGCCACGATTATTTGCAATGGGTATCCCTCAACACTCGTAAGCTTTGAATACATTTTTAGATTCAACTCTTCAACAGGTCTGGTACGATAAAAAACCATCATTTTTTCCTCAAGCCTTAAAAGTTGTTTTAACTCCTTTTTCTTACCTCTATGGACTCGGGGCAGCTTCAGGAAGAAGCAGCGCAAAAGAGGAAGAACTAGGTTGTCCGGTTATTTCTGTGGGAAACCTCACTGTCGGCGGTACGGGAAAAACAATCTTTGTGGCTAAAATTAACGAAATTCTTTCCTGTTGTGATCATCATGGAGTAATTCTCACCAGAGGATATGGAAAACAAAGTTATGGAAATATTTTTATTGATGAAAAAAATGCCCAGAGCCTAACTCCGGATAAAACAGGGGATGAACCTCTCTCCCTTTGGAAAGAATGCAAAGGAACTCCGGTGCTGGTTGGCTCAGACAGAATAAAAAACTTTAGGGATTATTCAATAAACAAAAAAATTGACTTTGCTTTGTTGGATGATGGATTTCAGCATCATGCAATTAAGAAGGATTTAAATGTTTGCTTAATTGACGGGAGTCGCTTATTGGGTAATGGCTTAACACTTCCGGCAGGTCCACTGAGGGAACCTCCAATGGCATTAAATCATGCTGACTTAATTGTTGTTACCCGTTTAAATGAACAATCTGATATTTCCGTACTGGAGAAATATTGTGTTGGGAAAACCCTGCTAAAAACAACCTTTTCCTTTTCTTCTGTAGAAAGTTTAAAGAAATCAGAAAAGGTAGCAGTGGATGAGATAAGAGGAAAAAAGGTTGTTCTCTTATCAGGGTTGGGAAATAACCTTCAGCTTCGGGAAATGGTGGAAAAAGAAAAAATAATTGTTGTGAAGCATTTTTCCTTTCCTGACCATTCTTTTTATACCAAAAGAAATATTGAAGAATGTATCGCATATGCTCAAAAAGAAAAGGCAGACTTTATTCTCACAACGGGAAAAGATGCTGTGAAATTAAGGTCAATGACCTTTGAGTTCCCTGTTTTTATTGCTCAGGTTACCGTAAATTTTCTCGGTAACGGGGAAAAAGTTTTTTCAGAACACCTTCAGGGGTGTTTAAGGAATTTACTGAAAAAAAATGAAAATTGATTGATAGAAGAAACGTGTAGCTGACAAACAAGAAAGCTTGTCAGCTACAATTTATTTTTTACGCTATTGGACCACCCTTTGCAATTGAGGGATCAACGTCCTTTTCGTACTGCTTGAAGTTTGTTTTGAAGAGTTCGGCAAGTTCTTTTGCCTTAATATCGTATGCTTCTTTGTCGTCCCATGAATTTCTGGGGTTCAGAATTTCAGTTGGGATGCCGGGACATTCACTTGGGTATGCCAAACCAAAGACCGGATCCTGAATTGTCGGAACATTATTCAATTTTCCCTCTAAAGCATCGTTGAGCAAAGTTCTTGTGTGCTTAATGGAAATCCTGTGACCAACACCATATGCTCCGCCAGTCCAACCAGTATTAACCAGCCAACAGTTAACCTCATGTTTTCTGATTTTCTCTCCAAGCAGTTTTGCATAAACGATAGGACTTCTAATCATAAAAGCAGCTCCAAAACATGCACTGAATGTAGCCTGAGGTTCAACGATTCCTCTTTCTGTTCCGGCAACCTTTGCCGTATAGCCGGAAATAAAATGGTACATCGCCTGTTCGGTGGTAAGTTTTGAAATTGGGGGCATTACTCCAAAAGCATCTGCTGTCAGGAAAATAATGTTCTTGGGGTGGTTACCTTTTCCTGACTCCTCAAAATTTGGAATAAATGCGATGGGGTAGGCAGCTCTTGTATTTTCTGTCAGACTCTTGTCGTCAAGGTCAAGCCTTCTCCAGCGGTGGTCAATCTGGACATTTTCCAGAATTGTTCCAAACCTTCTGGTACACTCATAGATTTCCGGTTCTGCTTCTTTGGAAAGGTTAATTACCTTTGCATAACAACCTCCCTCGAAATTAAAAATCCCGTTATCGCTCCAACCATGCTCATCATCGCCGATTAACCTTCTGTTGGGGTCAGCTGAAAGTGTTGTTTTTCCTGTTCCTGAAAGACCAAAAAACAGTGCGCAATCGCCGTCCTTACCGTTATTTGCTGAACAGTGCATGGAAAGAACTCCCTTTCCGGGAAGAATGAAGTTCAGAACAGAGAAAATCGACTTTTTGATTTCTCCGGCATAGCTTGTGCCACCAATTATTACGAGTTTTTTTTCAAAGTTCGCTATAACAAATGCTTCTGATCTGGTTCCGTCATACCCTGGTGTTGCATGAAAACCTGGAGCGTTAATTACGGTAAACCCTGGCACGAAGCTCCTCAGTTCATCATCGTTATTAATTCTTACAAACATATTTCTCGCAAAAAGAGAATGCCACGCATCCTCTGTAATAACCCTCACTGAGATTCTGTTTTCCTCGTCCGTTCCAGCATAACAATCCTGAACAAAAATATCTTTACCCTGCAAATATGCCTGAAGACGAAGAAAAAGCGCATCGAATTTATCGGGAGAAATGGAACGGTTTGTAGAACCCCAGTTAATTTCATCTTTGGTTGTGGATTCCTCAACTAAAAACCTGTCGTTGGGGGAACGTCCGGTATATTCACCCGTTCTTACAACAAGAGGACCTCTATAGGAAATTGTTCCTTCTCTTCTTCTAATTGCTTCTTCATATAAAACCGGAGGCGGGCATGTCCAATAAACATTTCCATAGTTTTCAATGCCATGTTTTTCAAGACCATATTCTTCGTTATGTGCACCAATAGCCATAATACCTCCTTTAAGGTTTAATAAGTAAAAACGTTAACAAAACATTTTACCTTTATGAAGGTAATTAATCTATTACTTTCTTTTTTAAATTAATAAAGAGCAGCTTTTCTTTAATCAATTAAAATAAATACAATTACATGAAATTTACATTACCACATCAGAGAAAATGAAAAACCAACATTTAGGAGAAATTAAACTTCCCCTCAAGCGCATTCACATAGAGCTTACCAATGTTTGTAACTTCGATTGTACCTTTTGTCCGAAATTCAAGATGACCAGACCTTATGGGTATATGGAACTTTCCCTTGCAAAAAAAATAATCAAGGAAATTGCAGAAGAAGGGCTTTCTGAAAAAATAACGTTTCATATTATGGGCGAACCTTTAATGCATAAGGATTTTAAAGAAATTCTTCTCTATGCAAAGGAAATGAACCTTCCAACCGGAATAACCAATAACGGAGCGTTTCTCAATGAGCAGATGGCAGAAGAGTTTGCTCGGTCGGATGTAAGTCAGGTTAATATTTCTCTGCAAACCCCCAATGAAGAGGCATATAAAACAAGAGTTGCCCGAAAACTTGAATTTACCGATTACCGGGATAACATTCTGGCTTTCATAAAAAAGTGCAGAGAATTAAAACCAAACATGAAATTAAAGCTTCACTTTCTCAATACAACCTATAGTAAAAAAATAGAAAAAATAGTTGGTGAACTTCATATCATGAACGGCAAGGAGGAAATAAGGGAAAATTTAACTCTTTGGGCTGAAATGATTTCCGAGGCAATAGGAGGTGTCTCCAAGGAAGAAAAAGAAAAAATTGATGAAACATTACGAAGGTTAAAAAGTCATCAATGGAATGTTATAGAAATAATACCGGGAATTTTCTTTGAAACATATATTTTAAACAGTTGGGGGGATGCTTTACGGGATGAAAAACAATTAACGGAAACTTCCATTGGCTACTGCTCAGGTTTACAGGATCACCTTGGCATTCTCTGGGACGGCAGACTTATTTACTGCTGCAAAGACTTTGACGGAAAAACAGCATCAGACATTAACATTAATGCCATAAGTATCAAAGACGCTTTGCTTAAAGAAGATATTCAAAAGGTTGTTCAAGGATTTAACCGCTATAAGGTGTTACATCCTCA
>JADGAW010000106.1 GCA_015231815.1 Nitrospinota bacterium | reverse complement strand
AAAGTTATTTTTCATTTAACACAATAATACCTATTACAAAGAAATCCTGATATTTATGATATGCATAATGCAGAACACTCATAAAAATAATTTAACTAAGACAGTATGCTTTTTCTTTCAGGTTACACAATTTCTGAAGAAATTTATCTAGGCAATCGATCAAATATTTTTAGAGGAATACGTTTAAAAGATAAACTTCCCGTAATCGTTAAGCAATTAAACGGAGAATATCCAACACTTGAAGAACTTGCCAGTTTTCGCTATGAGTTTGAAATTAATAAAAAACTTGCAGGAAAAGACGGAATAAGAGAAGTTTACTCTCTCGAAAAGCACCAAAATTCCCTTGTAATGGTATTGGAAGATTTTGGAGGCAGGGATCTTAACGAAGTATTTAACAATGAAGTCCCTCCATTAGAACTTTTCCTCAATATGGCAATCCAGATATCGAAGGCTCTTGATTCCATTCATAAAGAAAGAGTTATTCATAAAGATATAAACCCTTCAAACATTCTCTACAATCCTGATACGAAAAAAATAAAAATTATTGATTTTGGTATTTCCTCAATACTCTCTCATGAAAAACAAGGGTTAAAAAACCTTAATGTTCTTGAAGGCTCCCTTTCTTATATGTCTCCAGAACAAACAGGGCGAATGAATCGGGTAATTGATTACCGCTCTGACTATTATTCTCTTGGTACTACATTGTACAAAATGCTTACTGGCACTTCTCCTTTTAAAGGGAATGACCCAATGGAAGTTGTTCATGCACATATAGCAAAAATACCTGACCCTCCACATACTATTAATAAAGAAATTCCCCTGACACTCTCAAATATTATTATGAAATTACTCAAGAAAAATGCTGAGGAACGTTATCTCAGTTCTACAGGTCTTATATATGATCTGGAAAAATGTCTTGAAATGGTAAAAACAGGTAATGAGGAAAAAAACTTTATTATTGCTCAAAAGGATATTTCTGATAGATTTCAAATTAACCAAAAGCTCTACGGGAGAGAAAAGGAGATACAAAGCCTTATGACTACCTTTTCAGGAGTAGCTGAGGGGAAATCTGAGATATTGTTCGTATCAGGTTATGCGGGGGTTGGAAAATCAGTCCTTGTGAATGAAATCCATAAGCCTGTTGTTTCACGAAAAAGCTTTTTCGTTGAAGGAAAATTTGATCAGTTCCAGAGAGATATTCCATACAGTGCTCTTGCTGCAGCCTTTAAAGGTCTGGTTAACCAGCTTCTTTCTGAATCAAGAGAACGTCTTGAATACTGGAAAGAAAAACTCTTAAAAGCTTTTGGTCCGAACGGACAATTAATCCTTAACCTTATTCCCAACCTACAAGATATTACAGGAAGCCAACCAGCAGTTCAGGAGTTAAACCCTTCCGAAGCAAGAAACCGTTTTATCTTTACTTTCCGAAATTTCATTAAAATCTTTGCTAAAAGAGAGCACCCTCTGGTTCTTTTCATCGATGACATGCAATGGAGTGATACCCCAAGTCTTGAGTTAATTAAGGATTTTTTCACATCGGAGGAAATACCTTATTTATTCCTTATTGCTTCCTACAGAAACAATGAAGTGGACGGGAATCATCCCCTTCTTCTCGTAAAAGAAGAAATTATTGCAAAAAAAACCGTAAACACTCTTCTTTTAGCTCCACTCACAAAAGAGACGGTAAACGAAATTATCGTTGAAACTCTAAATTGCAGCCATGACGAGTCGGACGAACTTGCAGAACTCATATATTTAAAAACTGAGGGGAATCCTTTTTTTGTTAATGAATTGTTGAACAATTTATACAGGGAAGGTCAAATTGTTTTTCTCAGCAACGAATTGCACTGGGACTGGGATATTGAAAAGATTAAAAAAGCATCGGTAAGTGATAATGTTGTTGATTTCATGATTTCTCGACTTGAAAAACTTCCCTCTGAAACGAGGAAGGTTCTTCAAAAAGCTGCATCCATCGGCAATACATTTTCCTTGAAAATTATTTCAGACATTAGTGGAGAAAACCCGGCAAAAATAGCTCGTTTTTTATGGGAAGCTATACAAGCTGGAATAATCCTACCCCTAAGTGAAGAGTATCGCATCGCGGGTGAACAAAATGAGGAGGAAGAAAATTCTGATTTTGGGGTTAGTTATAAATTCCAACATGACAGAATACAACATGCAGCATACTCTTTGCTGAATAAAGACGAAAAACAAGCTCTTCATTTAGATATTGGACGAATACTATTGGATAAAACCCCCAAAGATGAACTGGATAGTAATGTTATTGAGATTGTTCACCATCTTAACGAGGCAAAAGGTTTAATTCATGAAGCCAAAGAGGTTCTTCAGCTTATTCAACTTAACTACCGAGCGGGAATCATCGCAAAAAAATCTTCCGCATTTCAGCCGGCATATAGCTACTTCGTTATAGCGAAGGAACTGCTTCCTCATGATTTTTGGTTAAAGGAATATGAAATGACTTTTTCACTTTATAAGGAGTATGCTCAATGCGCATATCTTTGTGGAAAATATGAAGAAGCTGAAAAACATACTGAAACCTTGCTTAAACAGGTAAAAACAAGTTTTGAAAAAGCCGAAGTGTTTTTAATGAAAACTCAGCAATATCTCATAATGAATAGATCCGAAGATTCTCTTAAGGCTGGAATTCAAGGACTTAAGTTATTAGGGTACACCTTTAAGGTAAATACCTCAATAATTGAGGTTCTTATGGCTCTTTTAACATTACAGTTCAAACTGAGAAATACAAAAATTACCGAGCTATTTGACCTTAAAGAAACAACCGATCTCAAAATAATTCTCAGCATGAGAATTATCTTCGAATTGTTAGCACCAGCTTATACCTTAAACAAGAAAAACTTAACTTTGTTACTTATACTCAAATCAGTGTTAATTTCTATTGTTCATGGAAATAGTAAATGGGCTGCAATTTCATATCTCTCATACGGAAGTATCCTTACTTCTTTCTTGGGAAATTATAAAACTGGTTACGAATTTGGGCAACTGGGCTTAAAACTCAACGAACAATTAAATGATCTTGAGTTACGATGTAGGTGTCAATATCAATATGCTCTTTTTATTTCCCCTTGGAACGAACACTGGGAAACAATTGATACATACCTTAAAAGGGCTATGGAAACCGGATATAACTCTGGTGACCTCTCATACTATGGCTTTGCACATTTTTATTATTACTTTTGGAACCAATCAACTCATCTTTCAGAATTAATTGCAGTTTGGGAAAATAATTTATCGGTTATCAGTAACACATGCTATCAGGAAGAGGTGGTTACTGGCATGCAAATGAGACTGAAATATTTCGTCTATTTAAATAAGCCCAGCAATAATGATAAGTATCCCCTTTTTATTGACGAACTCACAGAGGAAGAGTTTCTTGCCTCCGCAAGCGATATTAATCAGTTACGACTCATTTACTTTTATTTAAACAAGCTTGAGCTATACTTAATATTTGGGAAGTATAAAAATGCTTTAGAGTTGGTATACAAATCGGATAAGTATATCGAAACATATTTTGGCATCCCGTTTATTGCAGAATTCTCTATTCATTCTTTTCTTATATATGCGGCTTCATATCCTTCAATGAGTTTCATTGAAAAGGTAAAAGCAAAGCTACGCATGAAAAAGGAGCTGAGGAAAATGAGAAAGTGGGCGACTCATTGCCCCGTTAACTTTCTTCACCATCAACGTATCATGGAAGCTGAGCTTGCAAGAATTGAAGGTAAGGAAAAAAAAGCAGGCTCTCTTTATGATCAAGCAATCGAAAAATGTAAGGAAAATGGTTCGCTTAAACACGAAGCGTGGTCAAATGAACTTACCGCAAAATTTTATCAAGGAAATGGACAAGATAAGTGCGCAAAACTATACATGACTGAAGCACACTATCTTTATATCAAATGGGGAGCTGATGCCAAAGCCAAACATTTATTAGATAACTACCCTGAACTTATACATCTGGCTTTTGGAGAAAAGATTACCACAGAAGCCGGCAGCACAATGACAACGTCAAGTGGTTCTTCTTCACAGATATTAGATTTAAATACAATATTAAAGTCTTCTCAAACAATGTCGGAAGAGATTGTATTTGGTGAACTTTTAAAGAAAATGCTTTCCATAATGATTGAAAATGCAGGAGCTCAGAGAGGAGTGCTTGTCCTAAGAGAAAAAGAACATTTGAGGATTGAAGCTGAAGAAGATTTAGAAACAGGAAAGGTTGAAGTCTTGCAATCAATACCTCTTGAGGAACATACCAACCTTCCTAAGAGTGTAATATTTTTTACCGACAAAACAATTGACACCGTAATCATTGAAGATGCTTCAGAAGAACATCAATTCTCTAATGACACCTACTTTTCCTCTGGAGAAATCAAGTCTGCTATTTGTTGTCCAGTTCTTTACCATGGAAAACAGACCGGTGTTATTTACCTCGAGAATAATCTGAATGCAGGGGTTTTTACTCCTGAGAGAGTTGAGCTTTTACGAATCCTATCTTCTCAGGCGGCAATTTCTCTGGAAAATTCAAAGCTATATGAAGAAATAAACGAATATAACAAAACACTTGAGGTTAAAGTTGAAGAGCGAACTAAAGAGTTAAAAGAAAGTCAGGAAAAGTTAATTCAGTCGGAAAAAATGGCTTCCCTTGGTGGTCTTGTTGCAGGAGTTGCTCATGAAATAAATACCCCAATTGGTATCGGGGTAACTTCTGCTTCATTTTTCAATGATCAGGCAAAGTTGATTAAAAAAGCAATAGAAGAAGATAGCCTTAAGAAGTCTGAGCTTTCAAAATTTATTGATATTTCCCTGCAAAGTTCTGATTTAATTCTGAACAACTTAAACCGAACTGCCAATCTGGTTAAAAGTTTTAAGGAGGTATCTGCTGATCAATCAAGCTTTGATAAAAGAAAAATCTTTTTGGGAAGTTATCTGGAACAAATATTATTATCTCTTAAACCTGAACTCAATAAGAAAAAGCATTCAACAGAAGTTATTTGCCCAGAAGACATTGAAGTCCACACCTATCCGGGAGCACTTGCACAAATTATTACGAACCTTGTAATGAACAGCATAAAACACGGTTTTGAAAATACTATCTCAGGCTTAATTACCATAACAATCCTAAAAGAGAAGACTGGAATTATCTTACGATATCAGGACAATGGACAGGGGATACCGGAAGAAAATATCAAAAAGATTTTTGAGCCTTTCTTTACAACAAAAAGAAACCAAGGAGGTACAGGATTAGGATTACATATTGTATTCAACATTGTAACCCAGAAACTTCTCGGTGAAATTACCTGTGAAAGCATTGTCGGTCAAGGCACTATCTTCACCATTAAGCTACCTTTGACAAAAAATAATTAAATTTTAAGAATGCTAAAAGTTATTCCTCGGAAAATTACTATGCCTATTCCAGAGCTAGGAAGCAATTCCTTAGTCAAGAACAACCCCGTTTTATCCCACTTCTTTAATGCTTTGTCAACCCTTTTCCCAATAGGGGAAGCATTTTTTATTGCTTCAGTAAAACCATTTATAAATAATATTAAGGATGAGGTCTTAAGGAAATCGGCAATAGATTTTATTGAACAAGAAAAAAACCACTCATATGTTCATACAATATTAAACCGAGGGCTGGAAAAATATAATATGAAGGTGAGATATAAAAATCAGGAATTTCGTACCAAAAAAGCGTTAAGATTTTATAGTTCAGAATTTAATTTAGCTTTAACTGCCGGTATGGAACATCTTACAGCAACAATTGGTTACGTTATCATTAGAGGAAATTATCTCAATAATGTTCATGTACAGGTTGCAGACTTATTTTATTGGCACTCTCTTGAGGAACTTGAGCATAAATCTGTGGTATTTAATTTATTTCAAGAAGTTGATGGAACTCAGTGGAAACTTAACCTTGGAATGATTATTGGATCGTTTATGACATATATTACTACTTTATCAAGAATGGTTCACTTTCTTCATAAAGATGGCTTACTGTTTCGTTTTGCTACTTTTAAAGAGATATTAAATTTGCATATTAGCCAAGAAGGAATTCTCAGGAAATGTTTACCCTTAACAATTGATTTTTTTAAACCCAATTTTCACCCTGACCAACGTGATGATTTTGAACTTATTGCTGATATGGAGAATAAGCTAAAGGGTATCTTTATTGTGAAAGAAGCCTAATAACACTTTTTTTTTCAAAGAAAGAAGTAACTGCAGAAGATTAATATAAAAAGTTCTAAGGTTAAAGCTTATTTCTTCTCAAGTGTTATCAAATCATATCGATAGATGCCTGATAAGAGGGAGATTGATGCCCCTTGACAGTATAGTGCCATTTTTAACCACTCCCGGTACTCTTCACTACTCAGCGTATTCCTTAGAAGAATATTAATGATTTTTATTCCTGCAATCATAGCTCCCGGAAAAGTTTTACTTCGAATACTTTTCACTTCTTTTGTAATAAAATACTTTTCCCACTTTGCCTTATTTGACGAGATAGTGCCAAACCTATTGAAATCCTCATTAAACTTTCTGATTACCCCAAAAGGGTTATTTAAGCTTATATCAGCGAGAACCATCTTCCCTCCATGCTTCAACACCTCTGCAGCTCTTTTATAAAAACGACTTCTGTCAAAATAAAATGCACATTCAATGGAAAAAATCTTATCTATTGAGCAAGCTTCAATATCTGGCAACTCCTCAGCCATTCCATAAACAAATTTTAGTTTATCCTGAAGATTTCTCATGTACGCTCTATTATTTGCGTAATGTACCTGTTCTTCAGCTATATTAAAACCAATAAGTTTTTTAAAAGCATAGTTTTTCTCGAGAAGGAAATCTTGCTCCCCACTTCCAAAACCAACATCAACAATAATGTCATTAGGCTTAATCTCTGTCATATTAAAAACGCTAAGACATAAGCGTTCTTGCCGTGTCTCCATGGAATCAAAAAGGTTACAGCTATAGCCGTAGTTGAGATATTTTTTATTCTGGTTAGTTTGCTCGATGGTATTTTGAAATTTGTTATATTGATGCCCAATCTTCTTCTTAAATGATGATTCCATAGGTGCGTCTCATAACAAATAATTATTGACATGAAAATCTTTTAATATCAGATGGTTACTCAATTTAATTCTACTCAAACTGATATTAGTAAATAGTCGATGATATATACAAAGTGTATCTAAGATTACCTTAATTATACAAAAAACAACTAATTGTTATTTTACATAACTTTTTTTAAAAGATGAATTAATACCTATTATAATATTGAACAAA
>JADGAW010000105.1 GCA_015231815.1 Nitrospinota bacterium | reverse complement strand
GTCGGGACATTCCAAAACCTGCATGTTCCAGCTTCGCAGTGTTTACCCTGACATAACTGTCCTTTTTAAAATAAAGAAGTCCATTGGTCTGAAAGGAAATTTCCCCTGAAACAGCTATTGCAAGAGCAATAAGTGCCAGAGCAAAAATCAGGACAGTTTTTGTACTCCCGGAACTTATTTTCAAAAGAGATGAAATAACCTTTTGGTAAAAATAATCCGTTCTCCTTTTGCTCTTGAGCGGAACAAAAACAAGACAAAGAAGTGGTAAAAGAGTGTAAAGAACAAAAAAAGAAATAGCTACCCCCCAGGAAAGATACAAACCAAGAAACTTTACCGGCTCAACTGATGAGAGAAAAAGAGAAGCAAAACCAGCCGCTGTTGTAAATGAGGAGAACAAACAAGGATTGAATTTATCAACAAAAACCTGTACAACCTCCTTCTCATACTGTTCCCTGTTTTTATACTCAAGGGTAAAACAATGATGAAGAATATGAATAGCACCTGCCAATGTAACAATATAAAGTACCACCGGAAGAATTGAAGAGAGCATATCAAATACTCCGCCAGCAAATCCAACAAGGCCGAAGGTAAAAAGTTCTGTAAAACCAACAACCGTGAGAGGTAAAAGAATGCCCTTCAAACTGCCCAAAAAAAAGTAGAGGAAAACTGCCGACAATACAAAAAGAATGGGCAGGAATATCTTCATTGATTCCTGCGGAGAAATTCCCAGAAAATGATTTAAGACAGGTTCTCCACCGATAGCAGCTATTTCCGGTTTAAAACCACTGGCATAAATTAGTTCATTTACCCTGTAAAACAGCTCAGTTCTTCCCGATGGGGTTGCAATATCAACAAAAAGAAGAAAGGCAATATACTTTTCTTTAAAGGAGATGAGCCCTCCTTTTTCTTCAAAAGGATTGTTTTCCACCTTTTTTTTCAATGCTGGCAAATCAGCATTTTTTATCAAAGCTTCGTATTTATCAAAGGGAGAATATATTTTGGTAATAACCGGAATTTTTTGTAAGCTCTCCAATAAACGTTGGTAAGGTGCAAAGGAAAAGTGCTTATTAAAGTCTGCCGGAAGTAAAATTACCATCCCCTCATCGTTTCCAAACCTTTTTTTAAATGTTTCATACTTGGCTATTCCCACATCACTTTTTACAATAAAGCGCTCAGTTGAGCTATCCTGTTGAATTTTTGTTGCAAAATAAAGTGCTGGAAGTGCAAGCATAAGAATAATCAGGCTTGCGAGAAGTCTACTGCGTGAAAGAGCGTTTAAATAAAGGGGTAAGAGCTCCTTCTGAATGTTTTTTACCATCTGATGAGAAGAAGAGTTAAGCAAAAATTCATAGCAGGTTTTTATGGTTTTTCTATTGTTACATGGAGTAAACTCAAGCTATTTTACCTTCTTAAAGTACGCTATAATAGCTCATCCGTTAATCGTTATCTTTATACGCATGAAAAAATATTTTGTTCTCCTTCTGGCTATTATAGCCGTGACCATTATTTTCCAAGTCGATGTTTTTGCCATGGAAGATGTGGAAGCTGATGTTGAATCTTCCTATCTTATAAGCTATGCAACTGTTGCTCTGGAATATATTGTTTCCTTTCTTGCCAGTATTTTATTTTTCCAGGTATTTGGTTTTCCCCTTCTGGTTTTATGGTTGGTTGCCGGAGGTTTGTTTTTTACCATTAAATTGGGCTTTATTAATATCAGGCTTTTTCTCCACGCAGTTGACGTTATAAGGGGTAAATATTCTTCAGGTGACGAACCGGGAGAAGTATCCCACTTTCAGGCTCTTGTTGCCGCAGTTTCTGCTACTGTCGGTTTAGGAAATATTGCCGGAGTTGCTATTGCTGTCTCCCTTGGAGGTCCAGGGGCAGTAATCTGGATGGTTATTGCAGGTTTTTTTGGCATGTCCACAAAGTTTGCTGAAGTTACCCTTGGACAAAAGTATCGAAGAATTGATGAAAAGGGAAATGTTTCCGGTGGAGCATTTCACTATCTTAAAGATGGTTTGGCAGAGATGAACATGCCCGTTCTTGGAAAGGTTTTGGCGGTAATTTTTGCTATCTTTTGTATTGGCGGTTCACTGGGAGGTGGCAATCTCTTTCAAGCCAACCAAACTGTTTCGATTCTCACCAACACATTTGACACCCTTAACAGTCTGGATTGGGTAATTTCCGTCTTTCTTGCAGTGAGCGTTGGTATTGTTCTCATTGGAGGAATTAAGCGAATTGCCATTGTTGCTGAGGGAGTTGTTCCCCTCATGGCGTTTATCTATGTTGGAGCCTCAATTATTGTTTTAATTGCCAATGCCGACAAAATTCCCGCAGCATTTGGAATAATGTTCACTGATGCTTTTTCAGGAAGTGCAGTCGGGGGAGGAATTATTGGTGCTATCATCGCAGGTTTTAAAAGGGCAGCATTTTCCAATGAAGCAGGTCTGGGTTCTGCTCCCATAGCCCATGCAGCAGCCCGAACAAACGAGCCGGTGAGAGAGGGTTGTGTTGCGCTTCTCGAACCCTTTCTTGATACCATGGTTATTTGTTTCATGAGCGGAATTGTTATTACCGTTACGGGAGTTTACGCTGACAATCCTGAGGGCAAAATAAGTGGCGTTATGCTGACAAGTAATGCTTTTGCCACGGTAATTGACTGGTTTCCTGTTGTTTTATCTGTTGCAGTTGCTCTTTTTGCCTATTCAACCATGATTACCTGGAGTTATTACGGAGCCAAAGCCTGGGAATATTTGTTTGGCTCAACAAGAATTGAAATATTTCATTTTATTTTCTGTAGCATGACATTTTTTGGAGGCGTAATTGATGACATTGGTCTGGTCGTTGATTTCTCCGACCTTCTTATCCTTTCCATGGCAATTCCCAACCTTATAGGACTTTATTGCATGAGCGGAATGATAAAAGCCGAGCTTGAAAAATACATGACAAAACTCAAAGCGGGAGAATTCAAAAGGTATGATAGCTAGAAAAGAGTTTAATAAAGAAAATACCAAATCATTAAAAGCAAACCTGACAGTAAAAACATTCCTATACTTGCCAGAGTAACATTCTTTTGATTCTCTAATATTGTTGAAGCAAGATTTCTAAAATCCTCATAATAAAAAACATAATAGTAGCTTTTTACCAATGAGAAGGATAAAAATAATGCAATAACCCAGGAAAATTGGGTATTTCCAGTAAAAACCTTGTACCAGACAAAAAAGATAAAGAGCACGACAATAAAGGAAAGGGGAATTACCCAAGCAGGTCTTTTAGGTGGAAAAAAAGCTGAAAAGATAATTCTTGTAGAAGCTTTGGGAAAGAGTACAAGCACGAGACAATAGAGTATCATAGCCAAAGCCACGATAAGAGTAACTGTTGGAAAGAAGCTATATTCCATTTTATACAAAGCTCAAAGGTTTAAATAAAGATTATTTTAATGCAAAGAATCAATACAGCGATATTGAATAGCTTCCGCAACATGCATTTTATGAATACTTTCTGATTCAGCAAGATCCGCTATAGTTCGGGAAACCTTTAACACCCTGTTATAACTTCTTGCACTCAACCCAAACTTTTTTACTGCACTTACCAGCAGGTCTTTACTTTCTTTATCCAGCTTGCAGATTGTTTTAATCTGAGCATCAGACATTGTTGCGTTTCTGTATATCGTACCATTCTTAAACCTGTCAGACTGTATTTTAACCGCCCTTTCCACTCTGGATTTTATTTCAGCAGAACTTTCTGCATCGAAAGAATCACCGGAAATATCACTTTCCTTAACGGGATTAACCTGAACCTGAATATCAATACGGTCAAGTATTGGACCGGAAAGTTTTGCCATATAACGTTTAATCTCCAGCGAGGTACAATGACATTCTTTATACGGATTATTTTTATTTCCACAGGGACAAGGGTTACAAGCGGCAATCATCATAAAGTCTGCGGGAAAGGTTACTGAATATCGTGCCCGGGAAATAGTTATATTTTTATCCTCAAGAGGCTGCCGAAGAGAATCAATAAGACCTCGCTTAAACTCAGTTATTTCGTCAAGAAATAAAACACCGTTATGAGACAAACTTATTTCCCCCGGCATGGGGTTTCCTCCTCCCCCGACCAAACCTACCTCAGAAATTGAGTGATGAGGAGAGCGAAAGGGTCTTTCTACAATAATCGGTTTTTCCTTGGAGGTATAGCCTTTAACGGAGTAGATTTGGGTTGTTTCTAAAGCCTCCTGAAAGCTCAGGTCAGGAAAAATAGTCGGAAGGGTTTTTGCCATGAGAGATTTTCCAGAGCCCGGAGCACCAATCATTAAGGCATTATGACCTCCTGCAACTGCGATTTCCAGAGAGCGTTTAACGTTTTGTTGACCTTTAACATATTTAAAGTCCATTTCAGAACTATAGGCTGCTTGCGGAAAAGAAAAATGCACCTCATTTCTTACGTCACCGCTATAAAAGAGAGAAAGCTCGCTTAAATGTTTTATGGTATAGGCAGTAATTCCAGGAACTGATGCAGCTTCGTTCCCGTTTTCATCGGCAACAAGAATGGATTTTGCCTTTTGTTTTGTGGCAAGGATTGCGCTGGGTAATACTCCGGAAACTGCTTTAACTGAGCCATCAAGGGAGAGTTCTCCTAAAATTATTCCGTTAAAACCATCACCCTTAATTAAATTGGCGGCAGCAAGTATTCCAACTGCAATAGGGAGATCAAATGAAGAGCCTTCTTTTTTTATATCTGCCGGAGCAAGATTAACGGTTATTCTTCCCATAGGAAAGGTATAACCAGCGTTTTTAATGGCAAGAACTATTCTTTCTTTACTTTCCCTAACCGCCAAGTCCGGTAAGCCAACAATGGTAAATTGTGGTAATCCCCTTGAAAAATCGACCTCTACTTCAACAAGACCGGCATGTATGCCAATAATGGATGTCGTTGGAACAACTGAAAGCATTGAGTGTTTGGTTATGAATCATTATCTAATGACAATTTCTGTTCCATCAAGGAAGCTATTTTTACATTTGTTTCATCAATCTTATGGATGTTATTGTGTGCAAACTTCATTAAACAGGAGAGTTTTAATGAGGGATTGTTCATCCCCAGCACTTCCCTTAATTCTTTGGAGTTAAAAGAAAGGAGCTTTACTTCTCCATCAGCAATTACCTTTGCACAACTTATATTTTCCTTTGAGGCGAAGCTGATTTCACCAATGAAAGAACCATGTTCTGTAATTGTTTCTACAACATTTTCCCCTTTTAATATATTAACGCTCCCCTCAATCAGAATATAGGGCGTTTCATTTAAATCTCCTTCTTCAATGACCCATTCACCATCCTCATACTGCCTCACCTGGCAAATTTTAGTAAAAACAGTTCTGGTCTCTTCAGAAAAATCCTTGAAGAAGTCCAAGGCATTAATGCTTTCACCAACTACTTTTTCATCAAGGACTATCATTATTCTTCATAAGGTTCAAAATCTTCTTTTCCAACACCGCATAAAGGACACACCCAATCATCTGGAATATCCACAAATTTAGTTCCCGGTGCTAAACCGCCATCTTCATCTCCCACCGCTTCATCATAGATATAGTTACAGACAACACATCTCCATTTTTTCATTGAGAACTCCTTGATAAACCGTTAATAATGAGAAATTCCTTTTAATACAAAAAAGGTAAAAATTTATTTTCACTCAGCACATGAGCATAGCAAAACTTAAATAATAAGTCCACAAAAAGATTATGTGGTTATGGTATTTCAGCGTTTAACTGACCACAAGCTGCCTGAATATCATCTCCCGGGCTGTTTCTAATGGTAATTTGACAACCAGCTTGTTTAAGGGCTGAAAAAAACTCATGAATTCTTTTTTCAGGAGTTCTTGCAAGTTCATTATCAACCGGGTTTAACGGAATCAGGTTTATTTTGCATGACATTTGACAATGAAGCTTTACGAGAAAGGCAATATCTTCGTCAGTATCCGTTAATCCGTGAATAAGAACCCACTCAAAGGTTATTTTATTTTTTCGGGTGGCAGAAAACTTTTTTGCAACCTTAAGTAAATCCTCCAAAGGGTACTTTTGGTTTATGGGAATAAGTTTATTCCTTAATTCATTGTTCCTTCCCGTTAGGGAAATAGCAAGTTTAAAACCATGTTCCTCTTGTATGTAGCGTTCCAAACTACGGATTATACCAGCTGTTGAAATGGTGATCCTTCGAGCTCCAATCCTGAGCCCTCGTTGATCATTGAGAAGGTTTGCAGCATGAATAACATTCTCATAATTCAAGAAAGGTTCTCCCATTCCCATAAAAACAATATTGGTTAAATCCGGTGCAAAATGTTTTTTGATGTAAATAAACTGATTGATTATTTCGCTTACAGTTAAGTTTCTGCACTCTTTCATTTTTCCCGTTGCGCAAAATAAACAGGCAACAGGACACCCCACCTGAGTTGAAATGCAGACAGTTTTTCTCCCGTCATGAACAATTAAGACTGTTTCAACCCTTTTACCATCTTCCAAGGTAAAAAGAAATTTTACGGTTTCACTTCCGGAATCACGAGATATCACTGGAGAGTTAAAGGCTGAAATATATGCTGTCGCAATTAATTTCTCTCTGAGTTCCTTCTGCAAATTTGTCATCTCATGAAAATCTGCGGTAAGTTTTTTGTACATCCATTCAAAAACCTGTTTTCCCCTGAACTTTTTCTTCTAACGTAGCTCTATATGACTCAATGGTTTTAATATCTCTATATGATCTTAAAGCAGTTGTTACTGAAGTGATAATTTTCCGGGAATTTGTATCAGCTTTATTTATATAGTCGTTTATGTCATATTTGAAAATTACCTCATCCTCTGGTGCATAGCCTGGTTGACCAGTTCTTAAGATTATTCGTGTAAAGAGGTTTTTCATCTCATTGCGGATGATTCCAACGACCTTTAAACCTGCGTCGCTATCTTCCATCATGACATCCAGAAGAACAATCGCAATATCTGAATGTTTTTTAAAAAGAGAATAGGTCTCTTCTCCGGTGTATGCACTTAAGAATTCAATAGGTCTTCCTAAAAACTGGTAGTCATTGAAAACCAGTTGGGTCATTTCGTGAATATCAGCTTCATCATCAGCAATGATAACTTTCCAACTTTCTTCTTTACTTTCTTCTTCAATATCCTTCTCGGCAGCAAAAATTAATTCATCCATCTTATTAATAGTTTTAATTTTATTTGTTTCAGCATTATACTATTTGTTCTGATTTTTTTTTTACATTGAGACGTTTAACTTAAAAAAATGAATAAAAAAAACCTTATGGGGATGAGCCTCAATGAATTGGAAGATTGGTTCATACAAAATGGGGAGAAAAAGTTCAGGGGAAAACAGGTTTTTGAATGGATGTACAA
>JADGAW010000104.1 GCA_015231815.1 Nitrospinota bacterium | reverse complement strand
GTTCACCATATTTAATATACCTTTGTGGGGCGGGCTTGAGTGCACCAGCATCTGGAAC
Organism: Nitrospinota bacterium; assembly: GCA_015231815.1. Classification (GTDB taxonomy): domain Bacteria; phylum Nitrospinota_A; class JADGAW01; order JADGAW01; family JADGAW01; genus JADGAW01. Next base: position 7,334 of record JADGAW010000104.1, on the reverse strand, counting down.
CGACTCCAAACCTGGCACGATAATTCATGAACTTTCTCACTTTACGGTCATTGGAGGAACTGATGACCATGCATATGGACAGTCAGGAGCACAAAGTCTGGCAACATCTAACCCCAGTAATGCTATTCTGAATGCTGACAGCTATGAATATTTTGCAGAAAACACTCCCGCACTAACAAATGGTGACGGCTCAGAAACAACGACAACGACAACAACTCTATCGGCTCCAACAGGTTTTTCTGCATCAGCAAGTGGAAGTACGGTAACTATTAGTTGGACTGCCGGGACTGGTGCATCAGGCTACAAAGTTTATTATGGAACATCTTCAGGAACATACCTCAATGCATCGACTGGAATTAGTTTAGGAAACAGAACTTCCTATACCTTCACCAATATTCCTTCCGGAACCTACTATTTAGCGTTGAAAGCATATGACAGCTCTGGTAATTTAAGTAGCTATTCAAGTGAAGCTTCTGTAACAGTTTCTGGCTCCTCAGGGGTTGTATGTTCATCGACCTGTTATACGAGTTACGTGTTTACTGGCTATTACTATTGCACTGATTCATCAAGTACCTTGCAATATTTTAATAATAGTAGTTGTTCTGGTTCATCTCCCTGTACTTCAAGTCAGATGTCTGGAGGATCATGTAGCTGGTATTCATCTCTTTCAGCTCCAACAGGTTTTTCTGCATCAGCAAGTGGAAGTACAGTAACCATTAGTTGGAGTGCAGGAACTGGTGCATCAGGCTATAAAATTTATTATGGAACATCTTCAGGAACCTACCTGAATGCTTCAAGTGGTGTTAATTTAGGAAACAGAACCTCCTTTACTTTTAACAATATCCCTGCTGGAACATATTATTTAGCTCTTAAGTCATATGACAGTTCAGGTAATCTGAGTAGTTATTCAAGTGAAGCTTCGGTAACAGTCTCTTCCTCATCAAGTTCTGTATGTTCATCAAGTTCCACCTGCAATTCAAGTGTTATTTACTCAGGTTATTATTGGTGTAGTGATACAGCTGGAGATTTGCAGTACTTTACCAACAGTAGTTGTTCCGGTAATTCATACTGTGCTTCCAGCCAGATGTACTATGGAACATGTAGTTGGTAGATTAAATACAAGGTTTTGTGAGTAGTTTAGAAAAGCATCTTTGAATACGAGTAGGACTGACTATCTTTTAGGCTAAGGCTATTTCAATTGAGAATTGAACACAAGGGTTTAAGCAATTAAATATTGTGAAAAAAAACATTTTGTGTTAAAAATAGCAAATTCAATTTATTGGTGTTACTTTTCATTTGCGAGGGAAAAATGTCTATTGTTTTTATTCGCCGTTGTTTATATGTAATAGTAGCCCTGTTCTTCTTTGCTCCAATGTTGTCTTGCACACAAAAGGGTGCAAGAGTCGCCACAAAAGAAATCAATACAGAGAGTACACCCCTAAGAGTAAATCATAATAATAAGCCTGAAATATACCGTGATGTAGAAAACAAACTAGAAGGGTATATAACCGGGTTAAAAAATCTTCATGAGCGTTCTCATAAATATAACGATAATGAAAAAAACTTTATCCTTGTCTATGACAACATTAACAATCAACGATGGAAAGAAGCAAAAACAGAGATTAATAATATAGATGGTAAAAGTCTTGGTGTAGAAGACCATCTTTTATACTACCGGGCACTTATAGAAAACAGATTAGAAAACTCTATCGAAGCAAACCAACTGTTTGAACAATTGTTGATTGAACATGGAGATAGCGTATGGCAAGCTCATGCAACAATAGAGAAAGCAAAAGCACTCATTGGAATGAAGAAGGAGGATTTAGCTATACAATTGCTCAATGACTTTAAAGATAATGCTCCTTATGAATTGTCTGCAGAAGCTGAAAACTTATATGCCAAGGCATTAATTAATGCAAAAAGAAAAGATGTAGCAATTGCACAGGTAAAAAAACTTTTACTTTCAGCTTCAAGTGAGGATGTTCTTAAGGAGTATGAAGATTTAGTATTGGCAGTAAAGAAAACCTTTGGGGTTAATCTGTCGCTTTGGTTACAACACCCTGAACAACAATTTCAATTATCAGAAACCTTTGTAAATAAATCACAGTGGGACGAAGCGGCTGTTCGTCTTGAATCAACCCTTAAACGAAAAGACTTAAAACAGAGCTATAAAGTTAAGGTGAAATGGTTATTGGCTAAATGTTATAAACGTGTGCATCGTTACGATGAAGCCATTGAACTAATAAATGAGCTTTTGCAGGATCCTTATGCACAAAAGATGGAAAAGCATTTATTAAAAACGCTTGCTATCGTTTATACAAAAAAAGATGAATATGACAAAGCTCTTCCCATTTGGAATACCATTCTTGAACAAAATCTAAATAACTCCCGTAAAGCAGCTTCCATTAAATACACTATCGCTTTTTTATATATTGATCAGGGGAAATATGCTGAAGCAATTCCATTGCTGGATGAAATCGCAAAAACCAGAAATGTCTATAGAAAGAAAAGAACGCTGGCTCGTTGGCATCTGAGTTGGTGTCACTATATGTTAAAGGATTATAAGAACGCACTTAAAGGCTTTGATTCTCTCTTACAAAAAGGAGCGAAGCGAGCTTTGATTTATGACCGTGTTACCTATTGGAAAGCAAGAGCTTTAGAAAAAGATGGTCAAGAAAAAGAGTCGAAAAAACTTTTTGCAGAGCTTGAACTAAGAGCACCAAATAGTTATTACGGAGAATTATCGAAACGGAAATTGGGGGAAGTGGTAAGCAATACCAATGGTTTTGTTCATGTAAATTGGGATGGAAGTGAAAAAAGCTTTTGGAATCTCCCTAACACTAAAATAAAAAAAGGGAATTTCTCTGAGCATTTAAGTCGGGCTATAACATTTGATTATCTCGGTTTGCATGAAGAAGTTCTTCGGGAGATTTCTCAAATTGATTTCAAAGTTTATCCAAGCGATATCATATATGCAATGTCGTTAGCCTCAAACAACTATGGTCATAATATTTCTCTGAAGATAAGAAAAAAAGCTTACCGCAAAATGCTCAAATCATATATTCAACCAGATAAATTAAAACGTTTTATTGTGGAGAAAAGTTACCCGAGAGCCTACTTGCCAATTGTAAATCAGATTGCCAACAAATACGATCTTGATCCCATGTATGTCTGGGCGTTAATGAGAACAGAATCGGCATTCAGACCAAAAGTAGTTTCTTCAGCTGGAGCAGTTGGGTTAATGCAACTTATGCCTACAACGGCAAACCGTATGATAGCTGGAAGTATCAACGAAAAAGTGGATAAAAGGGAACTGTATAATCCTGTTGTAAACATAAATTTTGGTGCTGCCTATTTAAATAAACTAAAGAGTTATTTTCCGGAAAATATAGTTGCAGTAACTGCTTCATATAACGCAGGAGAAGAGGCAGTAGCAAGGTGGATTAAAAATGGGAAAAAACTGGATATTGAAGAATGGGTAGAAGAAATTCCCTATAAAGAAACAAATCTCTACGTAAAAAAGGTTATGGCAGCGTATTGGAACTATCAAAGATTATATAAACCTCAAAATAATCAAATGAAAGTAGTGCAAACCACCGTGACTCGTAACTCAAAATTTTAAATATAAGCCTTTTTAGAAATGTTCTTTAATGAGGTGGAAGGTGCATAGACAATGGCGTAGAGTAAAAATCAAAGAAAAAGTATAAAACAACTGTTGCAACTATCAAGGTTAGAAGCATTGCCGGAGTTCCTTTCTTAAACCATAAGCTTGGAGTAATTCTATATTCAGGGTTATCCAACTCTTTTGCCACCCGTTCTGAAATCGAAACTATGTAAACATTAGCTGTTGATCCAATATGAGTTCCGTTCCCACCAAGTCCAACTCCCAAGGCTAAACACCACCAGAAGGGCATAGGGTTAACGCCCTGTGCTTCCATACTGCTAATGATTGGTATCATTGCAACAGTAAAAGGAATATTGTCAATAGCTGCCGATATAATAGCTGACCCCCATAAAAGAAGAAGGCAAGCCATAAGAGGGTCACTTTTTGCAAAGGGAACAATGTACTGTCCTAGCCAAGAGAGTAAATGAGAATGCTCAACTCCACCAACAACGACAAACAACGAAATAAAGAAAAGTAAGATTGGTAGTTCAACTTCCTTTAAAGATTTCTCAATATCTACTTTTCTTGCAAGAATTAAAACAAGACTAAACCCAATCATTGCTACCAAACCCGCTTCTAAATGAAGTCGTGCATGTTGAGTGAAAAGAAAAATAATAATTCCTAATGAAATAAGAGCCCACCGTAATGTCTCGGGGTCTTTGATAATTCCGTCAGTACGGAATGTGGCAACTTCATTCTTAACTGCGAGTTCTTTTCTAAATAAAAATTTCAAAAGAACTATGACACTCAACCAGCATAAAAGTACAATATCTCCCATGTGATAAATAAATGTATTGAAATCAATTCCTGCTGCTGAACCTATCATGATGTTTGGAGGATCTCCGACTAACGTCGCAACACCTCCCGTGTCACTTAGCAAAGCTTCAGCTAACAAATAGGGAATGGGATTAACTGAAAGTGCTCTACAGATAAAAATTGTTAAAGCACCGAAAATGACAACAGTTGTTACGTTATCGAGAATAAGGCTAATAAGGGTTACAGCAGTTCCAAGAGTAATTAAGAGTATATATAATCGACCCTTTGACCAATTGGCAATAACATATGCCAGCCAATCAAATCCTCCCGTAGGTATCATAATTGCGACAATAGTCATCATGGCACCAAGCAGAAAGATAACGTTCCAATCTATTGCAGCAACAGCCTGATGCTGGTTGTAAAAACCAAAAACCTGTCCCACGAGAATCATCACAATAGCTCCGGCTAAGGCTATTTTTGTACGATGGATTTTGTGGATATCTTCAGCAAAAATCATTGCAAAAGTAATAACGAGAATACAGGCAGAAACAAGCATTGAGTTATTCCAAACATAGGTATGAACTGTTTCAGTATGATTCATTTACTTACTCCTCCTCGTTAAATTGGCTGAGATAAGAACCTACACATTCGAAGTTAATATACCCTATATATTTTCCGCCTTTTGTTACCGCAATTATAGGAATTCTATGATCCAACATAAAAGAAACTGCTTTAACAATTGGGTCGTCAAATTCTACCGTCGCCAATAATGGAATTGTGTGATTCCCTATTGTTTCTCCACTTTTAAATCGTTCAAGAAATGTTTTTTTAGTTAATTCAATACCACCAGGGAGTTTTGCTATAGCGTTGGCATGTACAAGAACATCCATCGGCATAAGATAACCAATGATATGCGTGAGTGTTGCGTAGGCAATAGGTTTTTCATCTTTAACTACAGGAATAGCAAGAAGACCTAATTTTAGAAAGTCAATTACTGTTTGTTCAGGTGTTATAAAAGCCTTATGCAGCTTTAATTTACTTACTTCCATAAAAACCTCCTTGCTTTCCTAGGAAAATAAAAATGTACTATAACTTATTTTTCTCCATCTCTGTGAGGAATGAGTTTGTTTCCTTTACACTTTTGGACTCTTTAGTTTCATTTTTTGTAGATTATACATTTTTCCTGTTTTTTATGTTGTTTTTGATAGGAGTTGTTTTTTAACTAAGGTTACTTCAAAGGTTTTTATCTGTTTTGTGATAAATTTAGTTACTCATATTACTCATTTATTTTGAAGATTGTTTTTTAAGAACAGAATTTTCTTCCTATTTCTCACTAAAGCTTTATTTTAGACATAGTATGCAATAAAATCACTTTGTACATATGAGTACACTTTTTTTTAACAATTTAAAAAAAAAGCGTAAAATATCTTCACCATATTTCTTAATCAATAAACACTTTTATGGATTTAGAAAACCTCAATAGGGAAATCAAAAAACTTAGAAGTGAAAATGAAGCATTTAAAGCTCAAAGTAAGCTTCTGGCAAACTTTATTGACATAGCAAAATCTTCTTCTGAAGAAAAACTTCTCAAACTTGCTTTACAAAAAACCCTCCAGCTTACTGAAGAATTAACCGGAGCAGAAATAGGAAGCCTTTTTCTTTTAAAGGAAGATTCTACAGTTTCTGAAAGCATACTTACCAGTGAAGATGTTTCAAATAAGAAGCGCAGTAACCTTATTGGTAAAGCAATGGATACTGGTATTGCCGGATGGGTAGCAAAGAAAAGAGAAGTTGCCCTTATACATGATACAAATAAAGATGACCGATGGGTTGATTTCAAGAATCAATCGTATGTTGTTCGTTCTGTCTTATCTATCCCTATCCTCAGGGGAGAATATTTAATGGGTATTCTTACTTTACAGCACTCCAAGCCAAAACATTTTACCGAAGAACAATCAGAGCTGATGAAACTCCTCAGTGAACAGGTTGCCTGTGTTCTTGAGAACGTCTCTTTATATGCAAAACTGGAAGAATCGCAGATGGAGATTCTTAAGCAAAACCAAGAGATGGAGGAGGATTTAATCCTCGCTGAGGAAATTCAGAAGCACTTTATTTCCTCTCATGAAAGTCCTGCCTACATGAATGTTTCTCTTTTCTATAAACCACATTCCCATGTATCTGGATATTCATACTATCTGGATGAAATAGAAGAGAATTCGGCAATTCTATTTATCGGTGACGCAATGGGGCACGGTGTGGCTGCAGCACTTACAACCATTATGGCGAATATAGCTATTGAAGAAAGTGCTGATGTAATAAATCCTATTGGCACTGTAGAACATATTAACGATATTCTCATGCAAAACCTTCCTGCTGGACGCTATATGAGCGGTATTCTTATTGCTGTTCAAAAAAGTGGAATGATAAAGTGTGTGAATGCGGGGCATCCACCAGCGATAATTATTCCGGCAGATGGCAGTGATTTGGTTTTTCTCAATTCTTCAGATGCTCCAATGGGTATTTTCGAAAAGAGTTCTCTTGAATATAAAGAAAGCTCTCAACAATTAAAGGACGGCGATATGCTGGTTCTCTATACCGATGGAATATCTGAAGCAAGTAATCCTTCCGGAAAAATGTATGGTGAAAAACGGTTTTTTACTCTTCTTGAGAAAAACCGGAACAAAAGCAATGAAGAACTTATTAAGTCAGTAATGAAAGATGTCGAGACCTTTGTCAAAGGGACTCCATTTAACGATGATATTACAATTCTTGCCTTTCAATTTTCCGCTACGAAATAGTTCACTCGGATTAGATTTTTGGGCATTAGATTGAAGTACAAAAGTTTAATGTTCTGCTCAGGGCAAAAAGGTCAAGATACATTTCTTGAATTTCTCTTTCTCCTCTGATTCAATAA
>JADGAW010000103.1 GCA_015231815.1 Nitrospinota bacterium | reverse complement strand
GATCGGGCAGCATGACCATATCCATGAGATGAAATGTAGTATAAAATTCTCTTTCGCATATTATTAATGATGATTTCAGGAACTAAATTATACTCATTGCTTTATGAAATTTTATGAGTATTGAATAAAATGTTTGTTTTTTAAATATTAAAAAAATTGCAAAATGTCCCCAAAGAAAAGTGAAGAAATTGATTTTATCGATGAAGGTGAGGAAAAAGGAAAGGAGTCTTTCTGGAAGCTCCTCATTGTTGACGACGAAGAAGAAGTACATCAGATAACTGAGTTGGCACTTGGTGATTTAAAAATGGATGGTAAATATCTCAAAATTATCAGTGCTTTTTCTGCAAAAGAAGCATTAGACATATTAAAAAATAATGATGATATCGCTATTATCCTGTTAGATGTTGTAATGGAAACTGATGATGCCGGACTGAACGTTGTTAAAACCATCAGGGAAGATTTAAAAAACAAAATGGTTCGCATTATTATTCGTACTGGTGCTCCCGGAGTAGCTCCCAAAAAAGAAATAATTGAAAATTACGATATAAGTGATTATAAAGAAAAAACGGAATTGAACTTTGAAAAGCTCTACGCAGCAGTGTTCAATAACCTGAGGGCATTTAAAAACCTTCAGGAAATGCTGAGAATGTCTGAAGAGTTGCGGCTGGCAAATAAATCCCTCGCAAAAGAAAATGTTCACTTAAAAAATGAAGTTCATGCAATCGTAAAACAAGGTTCTCTTATTGGAAATTCTGAGGCTTGGCAATCGGTTGTGGATGTTCTTAAATATATATTAGAGTCAATCTCAAATGTATTGATTCTGGGGGACACGGGAACTGGTAAGGAAATGATTGCCCGTTACATTCATTACAATGGTTTCTTGGGTGATAAACCATTCGTTACTGTTAATTGTGCTTCCTGTGCAAGCAGTTTATTGGAGAGTGAACTCTTTGGTTATGCAAAAGGAGCTTTCACCGGAGCAATATCTGATAGAGAGGGTCTCTTTGAAGCAGCAAATGGAGGTACTCTGTTTTTGGATGAAATAGGTGATATGGCGTTGGAGATGCAGGCAAAAGTGTTGCGGGCAATACAGTTTGGTGAGGTAAAAAGACTTGGTGAAACTAAATCAAGAAGGGTAACTGTCCGGCTCATTGCAGCAACTCATAAAAACCTCCCGGAAGAAATTGCGCTGGGGAGGTTTAGGAAAGATTTATATTACCGTCTGGCTGTTTTTCCCATTATCTTACCGTCATTGAATAAAAGAATTGGTGACATCCCTCTTTTGGTAAACCATTTTATTGAAAAATATAGTGAAAAACTCTCAAAATCAGGTATTTCCATTGCCCCGGAGGTATTGGATAAACTCTCAAAAGAAAAATATCGGGGAAATGTTCGTGAGTTGGAAAATAAAGTTGAACGAATGGTGAATATCGTTGCTCCAAATGCACAAATTAATATGAAAACATATCGTATTTCAAGAAGAATGGATGTGTTATCTGAACTGCCAACCCATAAAAAGAGCGAAAGTGCTTTTAACTTCGACCATAATTTCAGCTTAAGAGGTGCTGTTCTGGACTATGAAAAGAAAATTATTAACAATGCCATTGAAGTCTGTAACGGAAATAAAAGTCAGGCAGCACGACTTTTAAACGTTTCACTAAGAACAGTGTTCTCTAAATTATCAGGTGACTAGAATAGAGTAAAAGGTCTTTTTAATTAAAATTAAGCATCAATTTGCCTTGCAATAATGCAATAATGTGCATGGTTTTAATTAATTGGGAAGAAGCAGAATTTGCTTCTTGCCTTCTTTGCAGGGAAAGACAAAAATTATGTTGCGGCATCAAAATTGCTCCAATAATAAAAAAATAAAGGAGTGAAAAATGAAAATTATTAATAATAATGTTGTAAAAGAAAAGAGTATGAGAATAATTTGCCTTGATGGCAAAATTATAAATAGTAAAGATTTCGAGGAATTAGAAAAGCTTGTTGTTGAAAGTGTCCGGTCAGAAATATTCAATTTCGTTCTTCATTTCAAAAGAATTACAACAATAAATAGTACAGGCATTAATAGTTTGTTAAACTTATATAAATTAGTTGAAAATGCAACGGGAAAACTTATTATTTTTGAAGCGGATCAATTTATAAAAAAAGTCCTTAAAATCACTTGCGTTGACCATATGATCAATATTTGTGATTCAATGAATGAGATACATGAAGTTATTTCCCCTCAATAAAAAGTTTCATGAACATTTAAAAATATTGCTATAATTTTTCTTTTCACATGGAGGTTTTTTGATGGAAGTTACAAAGATAGATGTATCGAACAATGGAAATGATTTAAAAGCCAGCCTTAAGGGGAAGTTAATAACTATAGAGGAAAATAATAGTCTTGAAACCTTTTTTAAAACCTTCCTTGATAAAGGGGTGAAGAAATTTTTAATTAACATGTCTGAGGTTACCCATATTAATAGCTCTGGTTTGGGGTTAATTGTTAAGTATTTTCAAAAGATAAAGGCAGTTGATGGAGCGATTGTATTCTGTTATGTTCAAAAAGATGTTAATGAACTTTTTCAGATGACCCGTTTAAATAAAAAAATTAAAATGTTTAAAACAGAAGAAGAAGCAAAAGAATATTTAGCCGAATGTTAAACTTTAATAACACCATAGAACGAATATGTCTGATGAATTAAGCTTTCTCGATGAAGATGACACTCCTGAAGAAAAACAAGATGGAGAGAGATGGAAAGTGTTGGTCGTTGATGATGAAGAGGAAATTCTTGAAGTAACACGAATGGCATTGGGGGACTTTTCCTTCAAGGGAAAAGGTCTTGAGCTTTATTGTGCAAGTACCTCAAATCAGGCAAAAAAATATCTCGAAGAGCATTCAAATATTATCCTTGTTTTGCTGGATATCGTTATGGAAGAAGATGATACCGGCTTAAATATGGTCAAGCATATCCGAAATGATTTAAATAATTTTGAAGTAAGAATTGTCTTAAGAACCGGACAGCCAGGGTATGCTCCGGAAAGAGAGGTCATTGTTGAATACGACATTAATGATTATAAGGAAAAACATGAACTGACAGCACAGAAGCTCTTTACTACGGTTGTTTCTGCCATAAGGTCTTATAGCGACCTTATGGAAATGAAGAAAATAACTTCTGACAAAGAGCGGCTTAATAGCGAGTTAAATATTGCACGTGAAATTCAGTTTTCTGTTATGCCAAGCAACTTCCCGCTGTTTCCAGAAAGAAATGAGTTTGATGTCCTCGCTCACATTAAACCTGCAAACGAAGTCGGAGGAGATTTCTATGATATTTTCCTTATTGATGAAAATAAAGTTTGTATCTTTGTTGGCGATGTTTCTGGTAAAGGAATTGGAGCAGCAATGTTCATGATGACCTGTAAAACTCTCTTACGAAGAGAATTAAAAGAACACAAAGATCCTGCCATTGCATTGAAACAGGTCAACCAGTTTCTTTTTGAGGAAAAAACAAATGTTTTTGCCACCATTTTTGTTGCAATTTTGGATTTTGATACGAATGAACTTCTGTTTTCCAATGCAGCTCATAACCCACCATTGTTAATATCGAAAGATAATAACGTTGAATTCATGGAAATACCCCCTGGTTATCCTCTGACGATGTTTTATGAGTCTGAGTATTCCAATATGAAAAGTTCCTTCAATAAAGGAGATTATCTCTTTATTTATACGGATGGTGTTACTGAGGCGATGAACCCCAAGGGTGATTTATATTCAGAAACACGATTAAAAGAAACCATGGTGAATTTAAACAAAGCTTCATTAAATATTCTCCATGAGGGTTTATTACATGAAGTTTCACTCTTTTCAAACACTGCAAAACAGTCGGATGATATTACGATTTTGTCTTTAAAGGTAAATTAAGGACAACTTCACCCCTCCCTAAAATATTCAGTTTTATTGATAAACCTTAAACAGCTTTAGACCTTTATGCATGAAGTAAACGATAATATCGGAGCCCATATGTCCATTTCTGGTGGAGTGCATAAAGCAATTGAAAGAGGTAAATCTGTTCGTCATCAAGTCGTCCAGATTTTTACCAAAAATAATATGCAGTGGCAAGCAAAAGAATTTGCATCAGCAGAACTTGATGCATTTCAAAAGGCAAAAGATGATTCTGGTATTCACTCCGTCATTGCTCATAACAGTTATTTAATCAATTTGGCAGCACTTAAGGAAGATACATATGAGAAATCAATGCTTGCCTTTGCTGATGAAATGAAACGTTGTCATCAACTCAAAATAAAATATTTGGTCTTTCACCCAGGTTCTCATGGTGGAGCAGGGGAAGAGAATGGTTTAAATAAAATCGCTGAGTCGTTGAACAGGCTTCTTGATAAACATAACAAGTGGGAAGTTCATCCAACCTTTGAAACCACAGCCGGACAGGGAAAAAACCTTGGTTATAGCTTTGAACACTTTAACTATTTACTCGATAAAATTGAACAAAAGGAACGAATAGCTTTCTGTGTTGATACCTGCCATATATTTGCTGCTGGTTACGATATTTCCACGGAAGAAGGGTATAAGAAAACCTTCGATGCATTTGATTCTTCTATCGGGTTAGATAAGATAGCAGTTTTTCATGTCAATGACTCAAAGAAAGAGTTGGGAAGCAGGGTTGACCGACATGAACACCTCGGTAAGGGTACAATTGGTGTTGATGCCTTCAGGCTTTTAATGAAGGATGAGCGATTTAAAGATGTTCCCAAAATACTTGAAACGCCAAAAGGAGACGACCTAAAAGAGGATATTATAAATACCAATCTCTTAAGAAGTTTTTAATTATTGCTTTAACACGTTATTTTTATTATAATTACCAGAATTTGAACCTTAAAGTATGGAGTTGTTATGAGACGTGAACATCTTGTTAATTTATTAAAAAGAAAAACAGGGGCAACAAGAAAAGAAGCAAACGATATCGTTGACTTATTTTTCAATTCAATTAAAGACGCTCTAAAGGATGGAGACAGGGTTGAATTGCGGGGTTTTGGCTCTTTTAGTTTGAGAAAATATAACGATAGAATGGGACGAAATCCAAAAACCGGGGAAGCAATTAAAATTACTCCAAAAAATAAACCTTTCTTTAAAACAGGAAAGGAACTTAAGGAGAAAATTAATCAGGGAAGCTAAAGAATGGCTGTTTTTCTGGGAGTTGACTTTGGACTAAAACGAGTTGGGCTTGCCTTGAGCGACTATCAGGAAACATTTGCCGTGCCCCTCACGATTCACCAGTATCGAAGTAAGGAATATCTTATTGACTATCTTCACAACCTGATTGATTCCCGGAATATAAAAAAGCTTATTTTTGGTCTGCCATTAAATTCTGATGGCACCGAAGGGAAAAAAGCAAAGGAAACGATTCGGTATGTTGATGATCTCTCGCACTATATATCAGAACCAATTGTTTTGTGGGACGAACGATATTCTACGCAGGAAGCAGAAACAAGACTTTCGCAGATTGTTCAAACGAAAAAAAAAATGAAAAAGCACCTTGATTCAATTGCAGCCCAAATAATTCTTCAAAGTTACCTCGACCACCACTCCAACGGTTTTAACTAACCCCTCTTTTAAACAGCTTTCTAACAGCTACATTCTTTTAGTTCACACCACTAAAAGAAAATCGGTGTATTGGCAAAGAACCGTGTTGCTTTATTGCTTCCAGATGCTTTTTTGTACCGTACCCTTTATGGGAAGAAAAATAGTATTCCGGATGTTTTTTGTGGTGATGCATCATAATTCGGTCACGTATCACTTTTGCCACAATTGATGCCGCTGCAATTGTATAGGACTTGGAATCTCCCTTTATAACAGACTTCTGTTCTATAGTAAGAGAAGGGATAGTATCCCGTCCATCAACAAGAATAAGAGAAGGTTTGTGGTTTAAATGTTCAATGGCATCTTGCATCGCATGAAGGGAAGCAGTACGAATATTATGCTTGTCAATATAATGGTTATTTTTAATCCCCACTGTAACAGCTAAGGCTCTTTTCTTGATGAGAGGAAAAAGTTCCTCACGTTTTTTTTCGGATAATTTTTTGGAATCGTTGATTCCCTCAATGATTTCATGCTCGGAAAATATCACTGATGCGGCAACAACCGGACCAGCAAGAGGGCCTCTACCCACCTCGTCAACTCCGGCAACAAGTCCCCCGGTCTTTTGAATGAACTCAAGGTCAAACTCATATAACGTGTTCATGGTTTTTTCTTTTATCCCCCCCCTTATTTAACAGCTACTGCAACATCCTCGATCTTAAGTTCTTTGCAATAGCCGAGAATTCGTATAACTTTCCCGTATTCTACTTTCTTATCTGCTCTGATAATTATTGCTAAATCTTTTTTTTCCTTAAGCTTTTTCTCCAGTTTTTGCCTTACCACCTCTACTTCAATTTCTTCGCTGTTAAAGAAAATATCACCTTTTTGCGTTACTTCAATGGTTACTTCTTCTTTTTTAATGTTTTTTCCGATGCGCTTGATTCTGGAAGAACAATTTCCATCTTCTTGCTGAAATCAACAAACACCGTTGATACCATAAAGAAAATGAGAAGAAGGAAAATGACATCAATCATTGGAGTCATATCCATTCGAAAATCTTCTTCTTCACCTCGATTAAATTTCATGGGTATTCTTATTTACATTATTAAAACAGTAATTTTAACCGATTCAATTTCTGAATGGGTAAATTTCCTTGCTGGGCAGTTTTTATTGTCAGGCTGACTTTCTTGAATCGCCATCTATGGGATAAAATGCCTCGATAAAATTACATGAAATTATAATAAAATGCAGGAAATTAGCGAAGAACAAAAGGCAAAAGTCATTCAATACTACAAAAAGCTCGGAATAAACCTTCTCATCCTTTTTGTTGTGCTGTTTGCTACTTTTCTCTCCTATATGTTCAACTATCTTGCCATTTCATTGGTTTTGTCTGCCGCTATGGGCTATATCGGAGTTAAACAGGTCAGCCTTTTTACCCAGAAAAAGCATCAACTAAGAATGGATGAAGAAAAAAGTAACGTTAAAAAGCCATCTAATAAAGAAAAAAGAAGAAAAAAAGGAAAAAAACAATAATGTTTTTCAAGCAACTTGAATTAGTCGGGTTTAAATCTTTTTCCGAACATCATAAACTGGCATTTGACCGTGGAATTAATATTGTTGTAGGTCCAAACGGATGTGGAAAAAGCAACATATCCGATGCCATACGCTGGGTTTTGGGGGAACAATCGGCAAAAATCCTTCGAGGACAAAAAATGGAGGACTTTATCTTTAGCGGAAGCGATAAGAGAAAACCCTCCGGGTATGCAAAGGTATCCCTCACCTTCGAAGTTGATGAAGGGGTAATTACCACAAACTTTGGTGAATATAAAGAAATTACCGTAACTCGAGCTCTCTACAGAACTGGTGAATCAGATTACTATGTGAATAAAATTCCTTGCCGATTAAAAGATATCACCGACATCTTTATG
>JADGAW010000102.1 GCA_015231815.1 Nitrospinota bacterium | reverse complement strand
TAGGGAACATTGGAGCGTTGAAAACAGTTGTCATTACATCATCGACTGGAACTATGATGAAGACCGGAGCAGAATAAGAATGGGAAACGGACCGGAAAATATGACACGGCTCAGGAGATTCTCTGTTGGTGTCATTAAAGCAAAAGGAGTGAGGTCAGTGGCACAGAAAATGAGGGAACTCTATCGAAATACACGGCTCGTTTTTGATTATCTCCGTATGACTGTAAATTCATATGGGGCAATACAAGCATGAAACAAATTGAGAACAAATTTACCCTGAATAGTGACTATTCACTTCAAACTTATCATTACCTCATAAGGTATAATTTTTCATTTCATCTTTCAACAAATATATTCACATGGCAACCGGAATTACTGCAACCATTATTACTCTCAACGAAGAGAAAAACATTCAGCGTTGCCTTAATTCCCTTAAGTGGTGTAATGAAGTTGTCATTTCTGATTCATTCAGTTCTGACAAAACAAAGGAAATAGCAACTCGCTTTAAAAATGTTGTTTTCTATGAAGAAAAATGGCATGGCTATGGAAAACAAAAAAACATAGCTGCGTCCCACGCAAAAAATAACTGGATCTTTAATATTGACTCAGACGAAGTTTGCACACCTGAACTTGCGACAGAACTGCAAAGAATAGTTTCAACAAACAACCCTCATAACGCATATTCAGTTCATCGTAAAAATTTTATCGGTAACAGAGAGATTCATTTTTGTGGTTTGGGAAAAGAAAAAATCATCCGACTCTACCAAAAGGACAAAACAGCTTTTTCTGAAACGAATGTTCATGAGGGAATTACTGAAAAAGCTATTGAAAACATAAATCAAGAGCTTCTTCATTATAGTTTTGAAAATTATGCAGACTTTAATAAAAGGCAACAAAAATATGCTGAGCTCGCCGTATTAGATATGCTTGAAAAGGGGAAAAAAGCGACCCTCTTAGATATTTACCTGCGCCCTGTCTTTACGTTCGTTAAAATATATTTTCTACGATTAGGTTTTCTGGATGGTCTAACCGGACTGTTTATAGCAAAAGGTTACGCCCAATATACCTTTTTGAAATATTCAGCTCTTGAAAAAAAACAGAGGAAATAAATTGTTATTAAAGACTCTACACTTCACTACAACTTCTAAATTTGCTTAAATAGCTTTGCTCCTGTATAATCCTTTGTTTTTTTTGAGAGTTTACTTATTTCAAAGTATTGCATGTAGTTACTTAATCCCACCTACAGGCTAGTGCCTATCCCATTCAAGAAGTAAACCCCACTTATAGAGATTAACATTAAGAGAGAAAGAGGACACATTGTCAGAAATAACATCATTTAAGGATTTTAATTTATCTCCTGCACTGGAAAAAGATATTGAAAAGTCAGGCTATGTAGAGCCAACCCCAATTCAAAAAGCTGCAATTCCCATTGCAATGGAAGGACTTGACATTCTTGGTCAGGCACATACAGGAACAGGAAAAACCGCAGCATTTTCTCTTCCCATGATTATGAATATCGACAGCAAGGCTAGAGATGTTCAAGGGCTTGTCTTAACTCCCACTCGTGAACTTGCAATTCAGGTAGCGGGAGAAATCTTTAAGTTAGGAAAATCAAGCAAGATCAAAGAACTTCCTATTTACGGAGGACAAAACATCTCCCATCAAATTCGGGCACTGAAAAATAATCCACATATTATTGTTGGGACTCCCGGGAGAATCATTGATCACCTCAACAGAGGTACATTAAAACTGGATAAGGTCAGCACTCTTGTTTTGGATGAAGCTGATGAAATGCTTGACATGGGTTTTATTGAAGATATTGAATTTATTCTACAAAAAACTCCAAGAGAAAAGCACACCATGCTTTTTTCAGCCACTGTTCCCCCTGCCCTGAAAAAGGTCGTAAATAAGTACATGAACGTTCCTAAAATAATCTCCGTTATCCAAGAAGGAGAAAAAAGAACTGCAACGAATATTGAACAAATTTTTTATGAAGTTCCGGAGCATTACAAACTTGAGGCTTTATGCAGACTTCTTGATTTTCAGGGAGTGGAATTTGCCATGATATTTTGTCGAACAAAAAAGGATTGTTCCGATCTTTCCAACAACCTCAATTTACGGGGCTACCTTTCTGAACCGATTCATGGTGATTTAACACAAGAGCAAAGAAATCGGGTAATGGACAAATTTAAAAAGAAAAAGCTCGAATATCTTGTCGCAACCGATGTTGCAGCAAGAGGTATTGATGTCGCCAACGTTACTCACGTTATCAACTACCATATTCCCCAAAACCCGGAAGACTATATTCATCGCATAGGCAGAACAGGAAGAGCAGGACAAAATGGCTGTGCCATTACCATTATTTCCCCAAAGGAATTTGGTGCAATCAGGTCAATTGAGCGTTTAACAAAAAGCAGAATTCAAAAGAGTTCTCTGCCTTCAGTTAAGGATGTTCTTGTAAAGCAGGAAGAATTTTTGGAAGCGAGAATCAAGGGTATAGTGGAAAAAGGTGACTTGGAAATATATACCAAAATGATTGAAAAGCTATCTGATTCCTTTAGCATGGAAATGATTTCAGCGACACTATTAAAAATGTATTTTGATGATAAACAAATACTTGTTGACGAAATACCGGAAAGACAATATCAGGATAAAAGAAGAGACGGGAGAGATAGAAATAAGGGACAAGACAGATATGAACGAGGCGGTAAGATATCAAAATTATTCTTAACTGTTGGAAGAGAAGATGGCATCGATGTTTCTGATGTGTATCGAGGTATTGTTAATTCATCGAGCATCAATAAAAAATCAATTGGAAGAATAAAACTCTATGATCGTTTTTCTTTTGTCGAAGTGACTTCTGGAGACATTAATGACATTCTTTATGAACTTCAGAACTTAACGGTAGAAGGCATAAAGGTTAAGGCTGAAATAGCCAAAGCAAGAAAAAACTAAATCAGACGATTTAAGCTGCAGCGGTGAAAGTAGATTTGGTTTCTTGCTGTTTTTCTTGCTGGTTTATATAGTGCTGAATTGAAAATTTTGGAGAGTCACTACCAGAACCTTCACCTTCTTGTTCAGCCTTTCGTTTTTCAGAAGCTTCCCGACTTGCTTCCATTTCCATTTGAGAAGCCTGTGCTGCAACTCTTAGATCCTGCGCTGAAGGATTTGAGGCAGCTAATGCTGCACGTTTAATTTGCTGCATTTTTTGTTGTGTGGCTTCAGGATTATTGGGTATGGGAGAAGTGTCTAACTGAACTTCTCCGGCAACGGCATATTGTTTGTTGTCTGGTCCCTGCTGGTACTGAAAATTTGCTGCTCCAACAGCATAACCTCCGGCTGCACCAAGATGTGCTGCTTCGTGAGCTCTAACTTCCTGATCTATTTTCTTTAATTCATCAACTACTTTTTTTTCTGCTTCGGTAAGTTGACCGTTAACGGCATTTTTTATTGCTTCACTGTTATTTTGAGGCTTTGCTTCTCCCTGCTGTTCCTTTACCTTTTCATTTCCCCCGTGCTTTGCAACATCTTCTTGACGCAAAGGTTGTTCTTTTCTATTGGAGAGAGTAAAACCAAAGCCGAAATCAGAAGAAATATTCATCTTTCCACCTACAATAAACGTAATGAGACCTTATCTTGTTTATCGGTGACTTTTACTCAAAGATTACTTTTCAGGTATTTTTTTGTAGATTTTATTGAAAAGAATGAACGTTTGACTTTTTTGTTACAAAACTTCGCCCTTAAGGGCAGCTTGTTTTGCTCGATCAAGTCCGTCAGTAGTAACAGAAAAATCCAGTGACGAGGCAAGCCTTAAAGAATCAAGACTATGACAAGAGTCGCAGCGAACCTGCCATTCATAGTAACTGGCAGAACATTTTGAGCAGCGATATTTGGAAATATTGTTCCATGATTCTTTAACAGCGTTTAAAGATACTTCCTCCGCTTCAGCAAGCTTACCGTAGTTTCTGTAGGATTCATAAAGTGCAAGATTATAGGCAACAGTATCACTAAAATGACTCTTTGCCTTTTCAATTGTTCTTAGAGCCAGCTCTGATTTTCCCATCTCCATAAAGATTTTTCCTGAGATGAGGTAAATAATAGGATTGGCATCTGCATAACTGACAGCATCATAATAAAGGGCAAAAATCTTCTGCTCATTGTTATTTTTTCGATATACATCTTCTATTTTTTTCAGAAAAATTACCTGCGCACTACTAACAAAAGCCTTCCACCAGACTTTTATAGCTTTTCTTTCCTTGTTGACTTTTACATAGTACTCACCTAAAGCAAGCTTTAAGGGCATAAATTCCTCGTCATAAGAAATTCCTTCCTTGATATGCTTTAACAGTTCATCAAAGGAATCTTTGCTCCACAAGTCCAATACATACTCATAAAAATATTGAGCAAGAATTTTTGAGTTTTTCTTTCGTTCTTCCGGGTCGTAGGTAATGGAAATAATTCTTTTCTGATTTTCTATAACGTCCTTCCATTTCCCCTGTTTTGAAAGAATTTTATTTGCTTCCGTCAGAGCAAACAAAGATGTTGGATTTGTTTTAATAAGATCCTGTAAAACCGTCAAAGCATCTCCCGGTGATTCTGCAATAATATAATCTTTTGCCAAGGCGATAAATGTCTCAACCTTTTCTCCATGAGCAAGCTTTGCTTTTGTATGAATTTCAATGGCTTCCTTTACCTTTCCGTTTGCCCTGTAAAGTTCCCCCAAAGAAATCATTGCTTCCAGATTATTCTCTTCTTTCTTCAATATTTTTTTGTAAAAAGCCTCAGCAAGCTTAATATTTCCCGCCATTTCAGCTTCCATCCCCTCTTTATACATTCCTTTCAATTTATCTTCTAACCTTTTTTTTCCTGAAATTCTCCACAGTCCAATTTGACTTCGATAAGCGGTCATAAAGGTAACAACAAATACTGAAACAACTCCAAACACAAAAAAAGCAAACAATAATAATATCGGCTTGATAGTAATTGAAGCGTTGGGAAGATAATTAAAGGTAATCGATTCCTGATTTAAATAGGCAATATATAAACAACCGGAAAATATAATAAGAAAGGCAAGAAGAACTCTAATAGGCATTTGAATAAATTAATTTAGTAAATATTTCCTTTTTGGTCGGAGACAATTTTTTTATCAGAATCCTGTAAACGACGAATAAGGGAAGTTAATAATTTATGGGATATTTCAGGATAATTTTCAACAGTTTCAAAAAGCTTATCTCCAGGAAAGACTTTAATAATAGCTTTACCCTTTGCTTTAACCGTAGCATTTCTTGGTTGATTCATAAGAGCCGCCACCTCACCAAAATATTCGCCAGGCTGGGAAATCACAGCAAGCTCAACTTCATCTTTATAAATCGCAAGACTACCCTGCTCTAAACGATAAAAATTATTGTCGGTATTACCCTCTGCAATAATAATATCACCATCTTCAAAAACCAGTTCATCAGGGTTAAGAAGGTAGCTTGGTAGTGCTTCTTTTTGAAGAACGGTTTTAGCAACAACTTCCTCAACCGTTGTCCTTCCTTCCCTGATTTTAATTAATCCTTCCATTCTTAAGGTGTTCATTCCTTCCTTAACGGAAATTTTCCTTAACTGATCCTCTGGTAGTTGAGCTGTAATAGCCTGCTTTACTGCCTCTGTTATTTCCATGATTTCAAAAAGCCCGGCTCTCCCTTTATAACCTGTTCCATTACATGTTGGACATCCCTTGCCTTTGTAAATTTTTAAATCACTTAATTCTGTTTCAGCAAAGCCAAGCCTTATTAAATCTTCATCACTGTATTCGTTGGTTTCCGCCTTACAATCGGGGCAAATAGTTTTTAAAAGCCGCTGCGCTACAACGCAGGTAACCGCCGATGCAACCATATATCCTGGAATTCCAATGTCAATGAGTCTACCAATGGTAGAAGGACAATCGTTAGTATGAAGGGTACTGAAAACGAGGTGTCCGGTCATCGCTGCCTTAATAGCTATTTCTGCAGTTTCCATATCCCTGATTTCACCTACAAGAATAATTTCCGGATCCTGTCTGAGGAAGGCTTTCAAGGCTGCGGCAAAAGTCATTCCCACTTCATTTCTTACCAAAACCTGATTAATTCCGGCAAAGTTAAATTCAACAGGATCTTCAGCAGTTAATATTTTTACCGTTGGGTCATTCAAATAGTTGACTGCGGAATAAAGGGTGTTTGTTTTCCCACTTCCTGTCGGACCCGTTACCAGAACCAAACCAAAGGGGTTTTTAATTGCCTTCATAAATTTCGCAACCCCCTCTTTGGTAAATCCCAGTCGGTTAAAATCAATCATCAGGTTACCCTTATCAAGAAGACGAAGAACGATTGATTCTCCAAAAAGGGTTGGAAGACAAGAAACCCTGAAGTCAATTGCCCTATTCTTACCGAGTTTTAATTTGATACGTCCATCCTGAGGAATTCTTCGTTCTGCGATATTAAGTTCAGCTAGAATTTTTATTCGGGAAACCAGTGCATTTTTAATGGAAGTAGGCAAAGACATTGACTTAAATAATGTTCCATCCATTCGATATCGTACCTGAAAGGATTTCTCAAAAGGCTCAATATGAATATCACTCACTCCTGCCTTAATTGCTTTTACCAAAATATTATTTACCAGCTTAATAATTGGTGCTGCATCAGGACTAAATGCTTCATCCTGTTCGCTTAACTCTTCTTCATCTCCAGCACTTTGCAGTTCATCTTCAACCTGACCAAGAAGACTTCCCAAATCTTCCGCTGTTTCTAACTCTACAGGACCTTCATCCTCTCCTTTAATTGATTTTGTTTTTAACTTTTCATAAAGTTCATCATCAATTTTGTAATATTTTTTATACGATTCAAGAAGTTCTTTTTCTGAGCAGAGAGCAGTTTTAATTGATAAAGCAGTAAATTGTTGAATAGTGTCAACAGCCTTATTATCAGTTGGGTCAACCATTGCAATTGTCAGCACATCATTGGTAAGTTTTAAAGGAAACACCATATGTTCTGTGGCATGTTCAACGGGAAGAACCTTAAGGGTTTGTGGATTTATAGGCAGTTCAGTTGGCTTAACAACAGGGACTGAAAAATACCGAGAAACGAAATTAAGAAGATCATCTTCCTCAATCGCTTCAAGTTGAATAAGGTATGTGGTAAGAACTCCACCATTCTTTTTCTGTAACTCCTTTGCATCGGCAAGCTGTGCATTGGTAATTTGCCCCTCTTTTTTTAGAATAGTGGCAAGCTTATCGCTCTGTACGTCATCTTTAATTGTTTTTTTGAAACTTGATTTTTTAACAACCTGTTCTGTAGCCATATTATTCTAAAAGGTTTGGTGGTTTAGCTATAATACCTCATGAGTAAATAAAAGTGAATCAAAAGAAAAACATTTTATCAAAGTTTACAAAACTACATGAATACAAAGGAATATGCTCGTTTAATTAGCACTGAAGATTTAAGAAAAGGTATCATACGACAAAAAAGACTCATCCTTACCTATAAGAAAATTGTTGAAGATATTTTAGGAAAGAAATTT
>JADGAW010000101.1 GCA_015231815.1 Nitrospinota bacterium | reverse complement strand
GGACCTGCTGGAGTACGGATGGATTCGATGAGTTGGTATTGAGTATATGTCTCACCCTTTTTCTTTTTTTCTTTTTGTCGTATAAACATACAAGACATTATATCCTAAAATCCCAAAAAGAGAAATATAAACATAAACGGTCAGGCACTACATTTGATATTCAAAATAAAAGTTCAATAAAATCAATGAATTAGAAAATCAAAACCTGCTTTTTTTACCAATTTAACGAATATTTTGTCGAACTTGGGTTAAGGGAAACATGCTTGATAATTGACGTTCCAATAGCTGATGAAAGAAGCTGAATCATTTCACGGGCATCCCAGTCCTTGGATTTCTCTTTAAATAAATCTGCCATTACCTATTTCCTTTCAGAGGGTGCATTACAATTGAACAAAATAAAGAAGCATGACATCTGCTACACTATTTTACAGGGTTAATTGCTGCTCAAATACAGAATACGACTCTGCCTTTATAGACGATATGTCTCCGCTTTCAAACAACATATTGCGCTGAAATTATGCGGAGTTCCCTACTCATCAGTAATAGTTGGTGTCTCAGTTTCTTGCTGTAAAAACGTCAGGAGGGCACAGGGTACGCTCAGGTCTTTATCTAAGAAAACTTCAATAACTTTCGCTTTAAAAAAATCTTCAATAATCAAAGCAGGATCTGTTGGCATGAATTCCAGTCGATTTTCCGGATACGTTGGACTAACACTTATTTCAATATTATTCCCGATAGAAACGGTATCGTCCTTACTTTTCTTCTGAAAGACCTTTAACACAGTTCCCGTTACCAATGTCGTATTAAGACCTTTTTCTAAATCTTCCACACTGGGAGGAACTATTTGGGATATGCGAAGTTGTACATGGTAACAAGCATCAACCTTTGCTAAATTACGTTGTTCTTCATAGTACGTCGGAGCCGACATCTCTTTCCCTTTTGATTAAAACCATACAAAATTACGCCACAGTTAACGCATGATTATTTATAATTAACTTCAGCAGCGTTGAACTAGCCCTTAAGCTCTATTTCCGGCAGCCAAATAGAAAAAGAGGCTCCATGACTTGAATTTTCAACGGAAACTCTACCTCCCATGTTTTTTTCTATTATGACTTTTGACATATAAAGACCAATTCCGGTTCCTTTGGCATCTTCTTTCGTAGAAAAGTATGGTTCAAATATTCTTTCAAGGTATTCCTCTGCAATACCTCCACCATTGTCTTTAACTTTAATATTAACACCATTTTCTTTCGTAAAAATTATCTCTATTTTTCCCGGTGTTTTTTCTCCTTTTTCCTGACGCTCAATAATTGCATCTTTTGCGTTACTCACCAGATTGAGAAGAGCCTGTTTAAATTCACCAGGAAACCCTGAAACAAAAACTTCACCCTCAATATTATTAACAATAGTAATGTCAATGAAGTGAAACTTTAGTTGTTCTGATAATATTGACAAAATCTCATAGAAAGACTCGATGGGGTTAAAGTCCTGCTTTTTTTTGCTCTTTTTGTAAAAGTTCCTGAAGTCATCAATGGTATTGGAAAGAAACTCAACTTTCTTCATTACGTTTTTTACATGGGTTTTCATTTCCTTTTCGTCCAGTTCATTATCCATGTACAATTCTTCCAACATTTGTACATCTAGTCCAATACTGTTTAAGGGTTGTCTCCACTGATGGGCAATTGCTCCAAGCATATCCCCCATAGACGCAAGCTTTGACTGCTGAATGAGGAGCTGCTCCTGCTCCCTTCTTTTTTCAACTTCACTTTCTACCTGTTCCTCAAGGTTATTATTTAATTTTTCAAGTTCAGTGGTTCGTTCCCTGATAATTTCTTCCTGTTTTGCAGAAAGATCCTCCAGTTTTATTATTCCTTCCCGTATTCTGTGCATAAAAAAGATCAAGAAGAGCGATACAATGAGAAAAACAATCACATGAAGAATCGCAGCACTTTGATATTGTCCTTTCATAAGGTTCTCAATTCTTTTTTCAGGAATATTTATGCTAATACCTCCACGAACATCACCGACTTTATATCCTTGTCTTTTATGACATTTCATGCAAACCTGCTTGATTTTTAAAGGAGCCATGTAACGATAAAATTGTTTTCCTTTATTGGGATATTTTTCTAAAGCATCCTCCTTACCCTCTTTTTCAAAAGCTGTTAGTTGTCTTGTTTCCCAATCGTCGGCTTTATTTTTTGGATTTACCAGTTTCAGACTTGTAATATGAAAAAAAATCTGGTCATCACTCATAATAATCTCCGACAGTTGCCGAGTCATATATGCTGGGTTAACCCTAACCAACAATCTTCCGTCAATGGTCATCTCTGTACGATCCGCTTCACTTAAGTATTTGTTCGGAGGAGTTTCGTCAGTAGCATGAACCAATACCCCTCCATGGGAAGCATTCCAGGCACGTACGGTTTGAATTAGCTGAAACATCGAACGTGCTTCTTCCTTGGCCATCATTAAACTATGTTCTTTGAGGGATGAAAGAGTGTAAACATACGAGGTAAAAACAAGAAAAGCCCAAAAAAGAAGAGGTACGAGCCACAACCGTCTATAAGAAAAGAAAAAAGATATTTCTCCTGAAGGGGTTATCGATTCATTTGCATTTTCATTCATATTTTTTTCCGGGAAGCACACATATATTTTTATTTATACCATAAAACATTCTTCTACACTCCTGAAAACCGATAAACATTGTTGCAAAAGCTGAAGGTTAAATGCTTTACTCTCATGTTTGAAAATACCTTACAAGAAAACTCGCACAAAAAATGGTCTAAATTTGTGGGGAAAGGTCAATGATAGAAATACCCATTTTAGACGGAAATATTAAAGAGAGCTTTCCAAAGCTCGAAAACCTGTTTTTTGTAGTTACTGCGGTTATAGTTTCCCTTCTCCTTACCTCCAAACCATTGATTATACGGTGCAGTAAATCCCCTCTTATCAATTCTTTCAACAATTTCCTTAGGTATGATTTTCTTTGCAATATGTTTAATAATCCATTTCGTTGTTCCCTCTCTAATTTTATATTTTGAGGGCATACTATAAGCATACTGTATGAGTCGGTAATCCAGAAAAGGACAACGGTTCTCCACACTAAATGCCATATTCATTCTATCCCCCAATTGAAGAATTTCCTGCATCGTCGTATAAAAATCCGTAACCCCCATTCCATGAAGGTGGTCATTGTGCATCCGGGAAAAATAAAACTCGATTTTTTCCTCAAGATACTCTACAACCCTTGCATTATTATAATCATCAGATCGATTCACTAACCGGGCGTACCGTGATGCTAAAGAGCCGTAATATTTATTGACAAGAAATGAATATTCCTTCATTGCCTTCATGTGTCTAATCTGTTCATCGTGATGCAACAAATGATACCTGTGGTATCCACTGAAAAGTTCATCTGCACCTTCTCCGGATAAAACCACCTTTATATCCTGACTCGCCCGCTCAATAATTTTCCATAAACTAAAACTTGTCCAGGTACACGGTGTATCGAGGTGATAAAGAATGTCCTTTTGCGTTCTTTCGAAATCCTCCATTGAAGGTTCTACTACGACAAGTTCCTTATTGATTTTTCGAGCAACCAATTGAGCATATTCCAGTTCATCAAGTTCTTTTACATGAGGATAATGACAGGTATAAATAAAGTCAGGTTTTGTGATGCATGCTATTAAGGCACTATCCACTCCTCCACTGACAAAAACTCCATATTGGTGAACACAGTTTTTTGTCCTTAACTCAAGTGAATCAATAAGAAGCTCTGTTAAATCCCTTTCAATGGTCTTGATATTATCCGGAACATGAATCAAATTATCCCAAATTTTCCAATAACTGTGTTTGGTTACCGTGAGGTTTTTGTCAATTCTGACATACTCTCCCGGCATTACAGAAAATATATCCTTAAAAAGAGTCTCCTCTTCCACATTAAACTCATACGCTTCGTAGGAAATACAATCACGGTTAAGAACAGGTTTTACCAATTTCAGGAGTGCCTTTACCTCGCTGGCAAAGGAAAAAAAATCTGGAGTCTTTAGATAAAACAGAGGTTTTTCACCGGCTTTATCCCTAACCAAAAACAATGACTCTTTTCTTGCATCGTACAACGCAAAAGCATACATACCGTTATAGTCAGCAAATGAGGATTCTCCCTTTTCACAATAATTGTACAAAACCGTTTCAGCATCTGAAGGAGAAGAAAAACAGTATTTTTTCTGAAAGGTTTTACGAACTTCCTGATGGTTATATATCTCACCGTTATAAACAATCGAGATATTTTGATCATTGGTGGCGTAAGGAATTGAATGCTCTTCCGTATCAATAATTTTCAAGCGGGTCATTCCATAGGTAAGGTTATTTTTCTCTAACACCCCTTTTTGGTTGGGACCTCGATGATTCTGTACAGCGAGCATTTCATCAAGCTTTTCCGTATATTTTTTTTCAGATCTACTCGAGAAAATTCCGGCAATACCACACATAGCTTTTTCCTTTATAAGGCTTTTCGTAAAATTCCGTTGATATTTTCGATGACATAGGCAACATCCTCATTACTCATGTCGGGAAACATTGGTATTGACAAAACTTCATCATGAATTCTGTCAGCAACTGGAAATTGCTGTTTTGAAAACCTCTTCTGATAAAAAGAATGCTTATGAAGGGGAATAAAATGAACACTGGAGCCAATATTTTTTTCCTGAAGTTTGAGAGCCAGCTCATCCCGGGAAATTATGCTCTTATCCACACGTATATAAAACAGATGATAGGAATGAAGATGTTCCTTAGAGTCTTTGGGAAGAACAATTCGCTTATCCAAACCGTCTTTATATAAATGTGCAATATATCTTCTACGTTCGTTCATTGGATCAAGTTTTTCCAGTTGAGACAAGCCAATCGCTGCATGAATATTGTCCAGATTAAATTTGTATCCCATTGATTCAATATCATAAAACCACCTACCCTTTCCTTCGTGCTTTTTATATGCTTCCTTATTAATGCCAAAATAAAGTGTTTTTTTTACCTGCTGAATAAGCTTTTTATTTTTTGAAACAACCATGCCTCCTTCTCCACACGCCAGATTTTTTGTGGCATAAAAACTAAAAACCGTGGCATCTCCGATTGCCCCAATATTTTTTCCTTTATATTTTGTTCCTATAGCATGGGCTGCATCTTCAATAACATAGAGGTTATGGTTTCGAGCTAAAGTCATGATGGAGTCCATTTCACAGGGAAACCCGGCAAAATGAACGGGGATTATTACCTTTGTTTTTGGTGTAACCAATCTTTCCAGTAATGTTTCATCAAGATTGAGAGAGTCTTCTTTAACGTCACATAAAACAGGTTTTGCTCCTGTCCAATAAACCACATGAGCTGTTGCGGCAAATGTCCATGTTGGCACAATCACCTCATCGCCTTCCCCAACCCCACAAGCAAGTAAAGAGAGATATAAACCCGCAGTACAGGAATTTAACCCCGCAGAGTAAATTCCCTTCCCTAAATAGTTGCTCATGTTCTCTTCGAATTCCGTAACTTTCAGACCAGTAGTTAAATGACCCGACATGAGAACTTCGGTAACCTGTTTAATTTCTTTTTCCGTAATAGAGGGTCTTGATAGGGGGATATTTTTAATCTTCATCTGAAATCGTCTCTCCTGTTCCCTGCTTGCCTTTTTCCGCATACCAACTATCACAATTCTTACAAACGGAATCAGTTATTAATAATGTTTCATGTTGTTTTCTCAGAGCACTATAGTCTGCATTATTCCAGATTGTTTCTATTGAATCTTTTTTCACATTTCCAAGAGAAGGACCATTCCAGTCATGGTTGCATCTTCCTGTTTGCCCATCAAAATATATCAGAAAATCATAAAAAGGCATTACACAAGGAAGTCTATCAGTTCGTTTCTTCTTTAACGACCCAAAGTTTCCATCAGTTGAATGTTCTTCATACACCCTTATTCTGTCAACTTTTCCCTCCCATAGTTGTTTAAAACGCTCTATTTCCTGAAAAGACGTTAATTTACTTTTTACCATTGAAACCTGAGTTTTTACCCTGCCATGGTTCATGCTAAGAAAATTCAGGATATTTCTTTCTACTTCCTCATAATTGGCTGGAGTTCTTGTTTTGTTGAACATTTCCGGAGTGTCAATACTAAAGGAAATAAAATCAATTGCCCCAATAATTGCTTCAGATTTTTTATCATCCAGAAGTGTTGCATTTGTTGCGATTTGAACTTCTTTAAATTTCCCTTGTACCTTTTCGCAAATATCGATAAAACGGGGATGAAGAAGACTTTCCCCCCGCCGGTGCAATACAATAACTGTATCAGGAAAAGCAGCAACTTCATCTATTATTTTCAGAAAAAGATTGTACTCCATTAAACCACTGCGGTCATCCAGATATCTACCCGGACAATAAACACAATGCAAATTACAGGAACTGACCAACTCTATCTCAACCCTTTGAGGGAAAATTCCAGCTGTAATTTTTTCTTGTGTGGTCATAACATCCTTTTCCTAAACATTTCAGGAGATTTTAAATAATGAAATTTTTCGGTAATTATCATAACCATCATCAACATCCTTTATTTTTTCTGCAATTCCATGAAAGCACTGTTCAAAATCATGATGATACCTATATCCCTCTCGAAAAGTATGCACCTCATCAACAATGATATATTTTATTTCTTTAACCTTTAAAATTTCCTCAATTTCCCCTCGTATGTGTGAGCCATCTAAATCGTGCAACCAATTGACCATTATCAAAACATCAATAATTTTCTCCTTGAGGGATTTGACCTCATCAAAGCTCCCAACATGAAAATTATTTTCTATACTGCACAGCATTTTTGCTACTTTTATAACATTTTCCTCCCGATCAAATCCATGTTTTCCTGCCGCATTAACTCTTGAAATTATTTCCCCTAATCCACATCCTATCTCAACCACTGTATGAGGTTGAAGTTCGTTTACTATTCCAACAACAAGTTTCTTATATGCCCGACATTCATAGGGCGCAATTGAATGCCAACGCTCCAGACGAAATAAAACAGATACTATTTTAAGGAACAGGAGTTTATACAGACAGCAAAATGTATTGAGAACTCCAGTATTTTTTATCTTGCAGAAAAATTTCGATACGATTTTCATTGAGAATCCATCATTCAAATTTAATGCTCAATAAGATTATTCAATAATACCAGCAATTAGTTTTACATATTCTTTAGCTGCACTACTCTGATGACTAAAAACATGAGAAGCAACTTCTTTCCTTAAAGCTTCTTTTCCATCTTTTTTTCCCAAACAACCGTCAATTACCGATGAGAGTTCATTCAAATTTTTTGCATAAAATGACCCTTTTAAAATTGCTTCCATACGTTCACTGTTAACTGGCGAATCAAAATAAACTTTTGGAATTCCAGTAATGACAACAGGCTTTCCCGTCAGCATAAAATTCAATGACCTACTTGAAATATCGGTTATAAGAATGTCCGCAAGTTTAAAGTAAGGGATATCGTTAATTTCAAAAACAAAATGAATATTTTGATTATTTTTGTATT
>JADGAW010000100.1 GCA_015231815.1 Nitrospinota bacterium | reverse complement strand
TATTGGTTAAAAAAGAACCTGTATTAAAAAAAGATTGATTGCTCATAGGAGAAAAAGTCGATGTTCACGATAAAAAGAGTTATTATAATTGTCTCAAAGTAAATTTTTCTATTTTGTCAATGAAGAGTATGGAAAATAAAATTCAAACCCTTTTACATGAGGCTGTTCCAAACGCCACTGAAGGAATACAGCTTCAATATATCTACAAGGGGAGCTCTTCAAAAATCGTTAATGCGGGAAAGACCTATCTTTATTACGACTGGGCATCACTGACAAAAGTTGTTTTCACGGTTACCTGCCTCATGAAACTCTATGAAGAAAAAGCATTTGCCTTTGAGGATAAGGTTTCTTCTTTTATCCCGGACTATCCATGGGACATTCAACTATATCAATTATTAACCCACTCAAGTGGATTACCCGGATGGTTACCCATATACAAACAGTTAGGTAGTGGTAAACAGTTTGATGAGAATTGGAAAAATTTAAGAGACATTATTTTCTCTATTTCACCTGAAAACAAGGAAACATCGGAGTATTCCGATATTGGTTTTCTTCTTTTAGGTTTTTTTATTGAGACCATAACAGGAAAACCTCTCATAGAACATTGGAAAATCATTGCAAAAAGTTTGGGAATGAACAAAACCTTCTTTCATGAAAACAACATTCCCTTTTTTCCCAAAGACCAATATGCTCCAACAGAGGACTGTCCTTTACGAAAAAAAATCATTCAAGGGGAAATAAATGATGAAAACTGCTGGTACCTTGGGGGAGTTGCCTCTCATGCAGGACTCTTTGGGCCCATCGAAGATCTTGAACGTTGGGCAAAAGGTTTTCGAGATACTTTTTTTGGAAAGAAAAATGACTGGATAGTTTCAACAGAGACGGTCAAAACCTTTGCTCAAAGGGCAATACCAAGTAAAACAGGAGACTGGACATACGGTTTTATGATGCCAACCAAGGGAAAAGCTTCCTGTGGAAGTTTTTTTTCACCAGTTTCTCTGGGACATTTAGGATTTACAGGCTGCTCTTTCTGGTTTGACCCAAAAGTAGATTTAGTGGTGTTGATTGTAACCAACAGAACATTCCCCTCTCGTGAAAACAAGGAATTCATCAAATATCGTCCTAAAATTCACGACCTTATATACAAGCTTTTAACCAGCAAAAACAAAAATATATAAAAAAAGTATGAAAAAATTTAAATCAGTACAGCTTTTGAGCTTCTTAAGAAATTTGGGTTAGGTATCAAAGTCACCATTATCCAGCAGTTCTTTAAATTCATTGGCGGGTAAAGGTTTGCTGAAGTAAAAACCTTGAATTTCATCACAGTTGTGCTTTTTCAAAAACTCCATCTGAGCTTTTGTTTCAACCCCTTCAGCAATGACTTTTAAGTTCAGGGTTCTCCCCATGGAGATAATGGTCGTAGCAATAGCAGCATCATCAATATTCTCTGTCATATCACAAATAAACGACCTGTCAACCTTTAAGGTATTAATAGGAAACCTCTTCAGATAGCTGAGGGAGGAGTAACCTGTTCCAAAATCATCAATAGAAAGCTTAGCTCCCATAACACTTAGCTCTTTCATAGTAAAAATAGCTGATTCAACATCACCCATAATAATACTTTCTGTAATTTCCAATTCCAGTTTATTGGGGTCAAGTCCGGTTTCCTTAAGAGTTGAACGAACTGTTGCAACTAAATCCCTTTCCTGAAACTGTCGTGAGGAGAGGTTAACTGCAATACTAAAATCCTCATGACCGCATTTATGCCACTCGACAGCTTGTCTGCATGCTTCTCGTAAAACCCATTCTCCGATAAGACAAATAAGTCCACTCTCTTCTGCAATAGGAATGAATTTAGCTGGTGAAACCATTCCCTCCTCAGGTCTAACCCACCTAACCAAAGCTTCTGCTCCAACGATTTTACCTGTTTGAATATTTACCTTTGGCTGGTAATAAACAATAATTTCATCCTTAACAAGAGCTTTTCTTAAGTTCCGTTCAATATTAACCATTTCAACTGCCTTCATGTTCATGACATGATTGAAAAGTTGAAAAGAATTCCCTCCCTGCTCTTTTACCCGATTGAGTGTGAGGATACAGTTTTTTACAAGAATTTCTGAAGTTTCTCCATCATTGGGGAAAATACCAATACCAATACTGGCGGTTATATAATTATCATTACCATTTATTTTAAAGGGAGATTTAATTTCTTCAAGAATATGGTGAGCCAAGGCAAAAGCATCATCCTCATGGGATATTTCAGGAAAAAGAAAGGCAAATTCACTTCCTCCAAGCCGGGAAATAATGGTACTTTGCGGAGTAATAATCTGAAACCTCTTTACAACCTGTTTCAGCAATTCATCTCCGGCACCATGTCCAATGGTATCGTTGAGCTTTTTAAAGCGGTCAATACCAATACACATAATCGTCATGAGCTGAGAATCTTCCTCGGCTTTTTTTATGGCATCGTTAATTGCATTATTAAACGCCAATCTGTTTGGTAAACCAGTTAAGGTGTCATGGAGGGCATTATGAATTAAAAGACGCTCTGCTTCATTCCGGTCAGTAACATCGGTAAAAAAACCAACATACCGAAGAGTTTCCCCATTGGCATTTTTAATGGACATAACGGAAAGATATTCAAGGTATATTCCACCATCCTTTTTCTTATTCCAAATTTCCCCCTCCCAATGACCTTCTCCACATATACTTCCCCAAAACTCCTGATAGAATTCTTTATCCTGCTTTCCCGATTTGAGAATACGCATATTCTCTCCAAGAATTTCCTTTTCTTCATAACCTGTTGTTTTTAAGAATGCAGGGTTGGTTAATTCAATATTTCCCTCAACATCGGTAATAACAATACCTTCTATTGAATTTTCAAAAACAATGGATGAAAGTGCAAGTTTTTCTTCAACCCTTTCACACTCCAGAATTTTTTTGTGCAACCCCTTATTGAGTCTCAAAAGTTCATCATGAGCTTTCTTGAATTTCATGAAGGCTGCAATCCTGCTTAAAAGAACAACATCATCTATTGGCTTTTCTATAAAATCAACAGAACCATCAAGAAAACCAGACATTTTTTTTGCATAATCTTCCCGCCCTGCTGTTAAAAAAATTATGGGGATGTTTTCTGTCTTAGGTCTGTCCTTAATCAACTTGGCAGTTTGAAAACCATCCATTTCCGGCATATTGATATCCATGATGATTAAATCAATAATGCCATGTTGAGTACTGAGAATCTTAAGAGCTTCTTTCCCCCCAGAACTACTGATATAGCTGTAGTCATTTGATTCCAAGAGAGCTCCAAGACTTAAAAGGTTCTCTTTAATATCATCTACGATAAGGATTTTTCTAGTCATACTTAAGAAGAGGTTCTAAAATTCTTAAAAAACGTGCTGATATAATTTCGGTATTATACTGTAATTTAACTTTTGAGAAAGTCCAGTACAACGATTTATTAAGATAAGGTGATTACGATAAAAGCTCATAGTAAAATAACAACCTTCTCTTACTGCATAAATGAACTAAAATCAGGAAATTTATTAATCGGTTAGTTATCTGCATCATGAAATTGTGAAAAATAAATATGAAAAATTTACGAACAGGAATTGGCTTTGATGTTCACCGCCTTGTTAAAGACAGGGATTTAACTCTTGGAGGAATTAAAATTGACTTTGAAAGAGGACTCGATGGTCATTCAGATGCAGATGTTCTCATTCATGCTTTAATGGATGCTCTTCTTGGTGCTGCATCTATGGGTGATATTGGAAATATTTTCCCTGACAGCGATCCAAAATATAAAAATATTTCTTCATTATCTTTATTAAATGAAGTATTAACAAATCTTGAGAATAAATCTTTCGAAATAATTAATATAGATACTACAATTATTGCGCAAGTTCCGAAACTGGCTCCTCATATTCCCCAGATGAAAAAAACCCTTTTGAACTGTTTAAAAATTGATAATGAATGCCTCAACATTAAAGCCACAACAACAGAGCATCTGGGATTTACCGGAAGAGAAGAAGGAATTGCAGCTCTTGCAACAGTTCTTCTCTATAAAAACCCGTGAAAAAATAAAACTTCTCACTCTTCACTCCTCAACCCTTCTACCCTTCAACGCTTCAACGCTTCAACTCGCCCCCATACACTTCAAGGTATGTATTCACAGCACTTTCTATATTAAATTCTTCTCTGGCCAGGTTTTCACACCTCTTTTTCGTTTCATCACTTAAGAAGGTATTAAGAAATGTCTTCGACTTCTCCTCAAAATGCTCTAAAGAAAATTCACGAACGACAACCCCGACATTATGCTCCTCTACCAAAGACTCGGTGTCACCAATCCCGCTGTTTATTATTACCGGAAGACCGGCAGCAAGAGATTCTCCAAGTTTCGTCGGACATGTAGCTTTTTTTGAAAACAACGGTTTATAAAAAAGAATTGAAGCATCGGTAAACTTAAGAATCGATGGAATATCCTTACTGTCAGCAGAGATAATATGAGCATTTAATATATTCTTTTCCCGTAATTTCTCTCTAAGAAGATTGTGGTCTGAATGAGTAACGAATAAAAAAGCAGGGTTTTTAAAATTCTTCTTCAAGCAGCTATAAAAATCCAGCATTTCATCCAATAAATACCAAGTACCTAATGAGCCAAGGTATAGAAGAACAAAATCTTTCTCTGAAAGAAAATCAAGTCTATATTTAGTTTCCATTGCCTCAGATTTTCTTGCCTTCTGAAAAATCTCTCCATCGACACATGTTGGAATAACATGAATATCTTTGCTTTGTTTTTTAAGAAAGCTATATTCCAAAAGGGTTTTCTTAGCGTTATGAGTCAAGACAATAACCGCATCAGCTTTCTTATAGAGATATTTTTCGATTTTCTTTCCAACCTTAAACAACAAGCCATCTTTTTTCCATAAACCACCCTCTACCCTTTCATCAAACCAAAAACCTCGTATATCAAAGACTAACTTCGCTTTACATTTTCCTTTCAACAACGCTCCAATGAGTTGTGGTACGTAGCTTCGGGTGTGAATAATGGTAATGGGAGTATTATTGACGATTCTTTTTCCCCTTTGGTAACCTTTCCAGATATCAAAAAGGGTGGAAAAGAGTGGTGGTTCTTTATGATAGCTGAGTTTTATCCAGGAGATTCCTTCTTTATGTAACCTGTCTGATAACTCAATTTCTTTTTCTGCAGTACAAAACTCTTCGTTCTCAAAGGAAAGAATAGTGAAGTCAACTCCCCGCTGATTGAGTTTATAGATATAGCTGAGAACCTGTGATTGTCCAAGAGGTGAGGTAAGGCTATCGTATGTAATGTAAAGGACGTTTTTCTTGTCTGGTTCCATAATAAAATCGTAAATCATGATACGAGAACTGTAGGACACTTCCGTACATTTAAAAAGTGTGTCATTTATTGTTAATGGTTCTATTCTGAAGCAATTTTCCCATAAACGACGATTGAGTGTTTACTTTTCACTTCTCACTAGTATATAACGGAAAAGTTCCAGAATATTGTCAAAAGCCTTTCACCCTTTACTCATGAACAAAAAAAGACAAAAAAAAGCCCGACAATGTCAGTTATTTGACATTGTCGGGCAGAAATAAGTAAGGTTTATTAACCGATAAGTTTTAAGATTGAAGTTGGCAGTTGGTTTGCCTGAGCAAGCATAGATGTACCTGTTTGTACAAGAATTTGATCTCTGGTAAATTTAGACATCTCTTTTGCCATATCCGCATCTCTTAGCCGTGAGTCTGCTGCAGTATTGTTCTCAATAACGACTTCCAGGTTGGAGATGGTGTTTTCAAGCCTGTTGGTCACCGCTCCCAAACTTCCTCTTCGTGCAGTAATATAGTCAATTGCTGTATCAATGAACGCAAGGGCTGATACCGCATTATCTGAAGTAGTAACCGATGTGGTGGAAAGACCCAAACCTGTTACATCCATATTGGTAATATCAATATAGTTGTTTAAATTAATCTGACTTTGAGCATTATTATCAATATCAACCTGTGCAACCATTGGGGCTCCGGCAATACCAAGAGCAACAGCTGCTGAACACATGCTACCATTTAATAATGCTCGACCATTAAAGTTTGTAACCAGTGAAATTCTATCCATTTCGTCCTTAAGCTGTTGGAATTCACCATCAACCGTTGTTCTCTGGGCACTGGTAAAGGTAAAGTTTGAAGCTTCAATAGCAAGTTCTCTCATACGGGTAAGAATTCCCGTTTGTTCACTTAACGAACCTTCGGCAATGTTAACCACCGAAACAGCGTCACCGGTGTTTCGAACCGCCTGCTCAAATGAACGAATATCTGACCTTAATATTTCCGAGATTGCTAGTGCTGCTGCATCATCGCCCCCTTTATTCACCCTCAGACCTGTGGAAAGTTTTTCAAGCGTACCCCCAAGTCTTGCAGTTGCGCTTCCTAACGCCCTTTGGGAGTTCATCGATTGAATATTGTTGTAAATTTGCATTCCAGGCATTGTGTACCTCCGTGTAAGAAAATATTTTTATAAATTGTCTTAGATGCTATAAAGGTTCTGATTTTTCTATATAGGCAATCTACCAAAGTAAAAAGCAGGTAAGGTAACCTGCTTTTTACTTATTTGTTACTGTAAAAGTTTGAGAACCGAAGTTGGTATCTGGTTAGCCTGAGCCAACATTGCAGTACCTGTTTGTACAAGAATTTGATCTCTGGTGAATCGAGACATTTCCCGTGCCATATCGGCATCCCTTAACCTTGAATCTGCAGCGGTGTTGTTCTCTACAACAATTTCAAGATTGGCAATCGTTCTGTCAAGTCTGTTCTGAATTGCACCCAAACTACCTCGTGCGGCTGTAACATAGCCAATTGCAGTATCAAGTAAAGCCAGTGATGATTGTGCAGCGGCAGCAGTTGTAACACCTGTTGTAGAAATACCCAATCCGGTTACATCCATATTGGTAAGGTTGACATAGTTGTTGAGGTTAATCTGACTCTCACCGTTATTATTAATATCAACCTGAGCAATCATTGTTGATGTTGCAATTCCAAGAGCAACAGCAGCAGATCCCATGGAACCGTTCATAAGTTTCTGACCGTTAAACTCGGTAACAAGAGAAATTCTGTCCATTTCATCTTTAAGCTGTTGGAACTCAAGGTTTACTGTTGTTCTTTGAGAACTTGATACGGTAAAGTTGGCTGCTTCGAGAGCCAACTCTCTCATTCGTGTCATAATACCGGTCTGTTCACTTAATGAACCTTCCGCAATATTAATAACCGAAATTGAATCTCCTGTGTTTCTGATAGCCTGCTCATAAGAGCGGATATCCGAACGCAGGATTTCAGAAATTGCAAGGGCTGCGGCGTCATCTCCACCTTTATTAACCCTCATACCAGTTGAGAGTTTCTCTAGGGTCCCTCCCAGTTTCGATGTTGCTGTTCCCAATGCACGCTGGGAATTCAACGAGTAAACGTTGTTGTATATCCTCATTCCAGGCATCGTGTACCTCCTTGTAAAAATAAAAGTTTGATTACTAAATTTGTAACGCCGAATTCGTGTTGCCAGACACTATACAAAGAGCGTGCCAATATAAAATAGAAGTAAA